>JAYRNN010000187.1:0-39613 GCA_041912175.1 Anaerolineales bacterium
AGTAACCCTACGATGATTGCCAGGATGCCCTCGATCAGGACAAGCCACCACGGAAAGCCCGCTCTCGCTTGTTTTGCTTCCATCGTTTCTGTTGCCATAAAATACTCTCCTTTTAAAAATTTGGTAATAGATTGTTTCCACGCGATTACGGTGGGTATGATTAAGGCTATATTATAAATTATTCTACTTAGAAAACAGCAGTCATTTTCTGTGAACCAGTAGAGTGTAGGTATTTCTTAGGTGCTTAACCCTGAAAGCAAGGCGCGGATACGCGGCAATGCCTCTTCAGCGGCTTTCTCGCCCGCCAGAATCGCGTCGGCTGGCCGGTCAAAACTCATCAGGATATCTAAATCGGAGGGGAGATCCGGGCGAATCATCAGGTCGGGCGCGTAAATCTGCAAGTGGTATTCGGTCATATCCGACATCATAATCATCAAAACGTTATAAAGTTCTTTGAACGGTTTTGGCAGGCGCGGCGGGTTCAAAGGATGCACCACGGGCGGCTCGCCGGGTTGGTTCTGATAGAAGTTGGGCAGCACATCTACGGCAATCACCAAATCTGCCCCCAGTTCGCGCGCCACGTTGACCGGAACGTTGTTTAAAACGCCTCCATCCACCAATCGATATGGGCCGACGTTCACGGGCACGAACACGCCTGGCACAGAGATCGTTGCCCGAACCGCATCGACTACTTTTCCATCTTTGATGATAACTTCCTTGCCAGTCAATAAATCTCCGGCGACCATCGCCACAGGGATTTTCAAATCGGCAAAAGTAAGTTCGGGTCCCAAGGTGTCCGCCAACAGGTTGTAAATCCGCTGGCCTTTCACAAATCCCTTGATGGATGGATTTACATCGACCAATTTAATAATTTCGAAGGTCGTACTTCGCTTAACAGCTTCTGCTTCGATCTCTTCTGGTGGAAGCCCGGCGCCGTAAATCGCTGCAACCAACCCGCCCATGCTGGTGCCAGCTAAGATATCGATCTGTATCCCTTCACGCGCCAACACTTTTAATATGCCGATGTGTGCAAGGCCACGTGCCCCGCCTCCCCCTAGCGCCAGTCCAAGTTTTTTCCTTGGCAAGGCCGCAGATTCGCTCGCTGTGCTCACCCCTGTTCGATCATCCAGCTCGGATAGCTCAAAAACATGATAACCCCAGGCTGGCAGGTCCAGGTATAAACCGGTCGTAAGCAAGTCATCTCCCTTGCGTACGTAGACATACGGCCCCATATGATCGACGAGTCGTATAACCTTCCCCGTTAATTCCGGGAGAGGCAGCGGTAGATAACACTGGCTTTGATGTCCCGAATAATTGACCACGACAACCAGGTGTTCAACCGTCGGACCCTGCCAGGTATAAGCAATAAAATCAGAATGGGTATGATTGCCCTCCCAGGCAGCCCGGGTGGTTAAGAGTCGCCACTGGCCTGTATGGAAGCTCTCCATTTTCAAGCAAGCCAACAGGCGGTTGTAGAATTCACTCAGGCGTGGATCGACCTGCTCGCGAAGCCCGCGGCACAGGTGGACGGATATCCTCGCATGGTAACCTTCAAGTTGGCCCTGGTGGAAGAAGCGTAAACCGGGGGCAAGATAAGTCAGCACTGCTGCGGCCTGGTGCACGTCAGGTGGGAACACAGCCGCGGCGCGCTTTTCGTCGTGGTTCTCCAGGAAACGCGCCAACTTGCCGGCTGTCATCGCAGTGGCCTGTAAATGCGCCTGCGTTGAGGGGGCGTCTTGTTCGACCAGGCAATCATACAGGCGTTTGTCATACGCGACGTCAAAACCTTGTTCAAGGAGGGTATTTTCCAGGTCCCAATAGACTTCGGCCATGAACGTGAACCCAGGGTGATTCTCTCGTACCGCCGAAATCGCCGCCGGCCAGAACGGCGCGCTTGCGATCTTCCAGGTCTGTTCGAAAATTTCAGGCAATACCAACATGGCCATATCGCAGCGCAGCCCATCGCACAAGCCGGAAATACGGATCAGCTCGTTCTGCATGGCCTGTTGTAACGCCGGATTTCCGTAATTCAATTGGGCTGTGTCCGACCAACCCGGAAAGTAGGGATCGCGCCCGCGCGCCAGAATTTTTGAGCCAAAGGCGGTCTGGACGAAGAAATAGTTTTGTGGTTCTGCTTTCAGATCGTCTTCGGAGCCGCTGACGTAGTATTCGGGATGCTCTACAACCCAGGGATGGTCCGGTGCAGTGTGGTTGGGGACAAAATCTAGCATCAAGCGTAGATCGCGTTGCTTCAAACGCTGCCGCAGCCGCTGCAAAGCCTCATCCCCACCCATGGCTGCCGAGGCAGCGTAACCAGTGATGGCGAAAGGCGAGCCGCAAATGTCATCCTCTGTTAAGTCCGGCAGGCATTGGCGATAAGCCGCCAGCCATTCCGGGTTCGCGCGCGAGATCTGGCGACCAGCCTCGCCGGTCTGCCAGACGCCTAAGAAATAGACCCACTCGAAGCCCTGCCTGGCAATTGCATCCAGTTCAACTTCGGGTAAGTCGTCTAGCGTGGCTTGCCGGCTCAATTCTTGAGAAAGCCGTGCTAACCATACACGCGTGTTTACTTGATAAAGCAACGGGTGGGTAGAATTTGTCATCGGATTTATAGACCCTTTACTCTTTTTGGGATATATTCTAACAGCCTGTCGTTCAATTCGCCGAAGGTGGTGGTGGATATTATTCTCTTTCGACGACCTTATGATCGGGTAGCAAGGCTTCTAGTCTCCGCACGCGTGGCCAGGCGGCCAGGGCCAGGGTGACCAGGAGCATCAATACCCCGGTGACGACCAGTACCAACCGCATCCCGGCGCCAGGTTGGTTCCCGACCCAGGGCGCCAGCTTCTCCCAACCCGGTTTGTGGATGGCCGGTTCGAGAACGTGGTCGACCAGGTAGCCGGTCAAGAGAAACGAAATCGTTGATCCGAGGAACCCGAGTTGTTCGATAAACGCAAAGATGCGTCCTTGCATATTCGGCGGGGTTTTAACCTGGATAATCGAGACGAATAATGCATTGCCGACAGGTAGAGGCAGCATAATCAAAAATAGGGCCAGGCCGAGGATCAGTAGATGATGGGTGAGGCCAAAGACCAGGAACATGGCGCCGTTCAGGATAAAAGCAGCTACGAGCACATGCATCCGGGGGCGCAGGCCAGGCCAGATGGTCATTAACAGAGCCCCGCAGAAGGCGCCCAGGCTCATAACGCCCATCAGAGCGCCCATGGCAGCCTCGCTTCCGGTGAATTTTAACAGATACGGGATTGCCAGGTCTAAAGGGCCATTCAAGAGCAAATACGTGATTGCCATATAGATGATAAAGATCAACAGGCTGCTGGAAGCAACCAGAAACTTAAAGCTGCCGCTAAATTCTTGGAGAAAATTCCCTCCGGCAGTGCTGCCTTCCTGGCTCGTTGGAGGGTTAGGAATGTTTATGACCCCCAAGGCAATCACAGCGGCAAGGAAACTGGCCAGGTCAACGGCCAATACTCCGCCAATTCCAGCCGCCGCGTAAACCAGCCCGGCCAGCACAGGCGCAATCACCCCGGCAAAGGGAAAGGCCATCTCGCGCAGGCCGTTGGCGCGTTCGCGCTGCGCTTCGGGCACCAGCATGGTAACCGCCGCGTCTTCGGCTGGGCCCTGGAATATTGAGAAGCTACCTTGCACGAATACGATGAAATAAAGTTGCCAGAGTTGAAACCTTCCACTCAAGAAGCTGACAATGAGCAGGACAGACCCGATCGCCTGCCCCAGATCGGCAAAAAGCATCACCTTACGCCGGTCCCAGCGGTCGACCCAAACTCCGGCAAAGCTGCTGGCCAGCATGCCTGGCAGCTCGTTGAAGAAGGCCATTAACAGCAAAGGGGTGGTTTTACCGGTGCTTTTAAACAGAAAAATCCCCACGCCGATACTGGTCATGCGACTACCGATGAGTGATAGGGTCTGGGTGATAACCAGTGTGTAAAATGAGCGCGTTTTTGACATAACTGTGTCAGAACAGTCCAGGCGCCATAAAGTGAGATCGGAAGGAGTGATGGCCCTCAGGTGGGGGGCCATCACTCTCCGGTTCCCTTTTTCGGACTTAGTTAATACCAGCTACTTTGGCGAACATTTGTATGGCTGCCATATGGTCGGCAGGCGTGCTGAGACCGACTCCCATCGTGTTAATGCCCAGGTAAGTAGCTCCAGCCTCCTCCCAACCCCTGACGATTTTAAGCCAGGTATCAGGATCGCCGTTACCGTAAGGCAGGCGCGCCTCAATCCCAAAGCTGGCCGGGGAACGGCTCTCACCTCTAAGCAAAGCTTCCAGCAGATCGAGGGAGGGCCGCGCATCTTCGGCGTTGCGGTACCCGGGCATCCAGCCATCACCCAGGCGAACTGCGCGTCGTAATACTGCTTCGGCCTGCCCGCCAAACCAGATCGGAATTGGACGTTGGACAGGCAGCGGGTTAACCCCGGCATCCGGAATGGTGTGCCAGCGGCCGCTAAAATTTACCAACTCCTGCGTCCACAGCAAGCGAAGTACCTGGACCTGTTCCTCGATGCGCCGGCCGCGGGTATGGAATTCTTCATTTAGCGCGAGATACTCCACATCATTCCAACCCAGGCCAACCCCGATCCGCGTCCGTCCCTGGCTAAGAACATCCAGTGTGGCGGCTTGCTTGGCAAATACTGCCGTCTGGCGTTGGGGAAGGATGATAATCCCAGTGGTAAAACCCAGGCGCGAGGTCACCCCGGCCATAAAACTGAACAAGACCAACGGCTCTTGAAAGGCAGATTGGTAAGAATATGGCCCTGCCAGACCACCAGGCCTGGCAGGGTTGGCGCCCAGGATATGATCGTAGGCCAACACGTGGTGATAACCCAAGCCTTCTGCCATCTGTGCATAATCTTTAATCGCAGCCGGATCGTTGCCAAATTCCGTTTGTGGGTAAACCACGCCGAATTTCATTCAGGACTCCTTACAGGCGGTAAAGCTGCCCATATTTTGTCTGTAAATACTGGATATAAGGCTCGATGGTGATCGGCCCACCCGTAGCGCGCTCGACCAGCTCGTTGGCGGTAAATTTTGCCCCGTGCTGGTAGATATTTTCCTTTAGCCAGGTATGCAGGGCGCCAAATTGACCCTGGCGGATGTCATCTGGAATCGTTGGGTTGGCTTTGACCGCCGTTTCGAAGAACAGCGCCCCCATGATGTTGCCCAGGGTATAACCCTGGAATGCACCGCCCACAGCGCCTCCAAACCAATGTACGTCCTGAAGTACGCCATCCCGATCATCCGGAGCATGGATGCCCAGGTCAGACTCGTAGCGCGCCATCCAGGCCTCTGGCAGGTCATGTACGGCAAGTTTGCCTTCCAGAAGGGCCAGTTCGAGATCGAAGCGAATCATGACATGCAGGTTGTACGTCACTTCATCGGCATCTGTGCGGATCAGCGAACGTTCAACTTTGTTGATCGCCCGGTAGAATGTATCCAGAGGGACATCCATGAGTTGGTCCGGGAAAGTCATCTGGATCTGCGGGTAGAAGAACTCCCAAAAACTCAGACTTCGCCCAACCAGGTTTTCCCACAAACGCGACTGGCTTTCGTGCACTCCGGATGAGGTCCCGTTGGCCAGCGGCGTACCCTCCAGGTCCATGCGGATGCCCTGCTCGTACATGGCATGTCCCGACTCGTGGATCGTGCTGAACAGGCATTCGCTGAGCAGGTTTTCCTTAACGCGCGTGGTGATGCGTACGTCGCCCAGGGAAAACTTGGTCATAAAGGGATGGTGGGTTTTATCCTGGCGGCCGCGTTGAAAATCGTACCCCAGCTTCCGGATCACATCCAGTCCAAAGGTTAGCTGCTCGTTCTCTGGATAGGTCTTACGCAAGCACGAATCGTCGGCGGGCGGCTGGTCAGTGATGGCCTTGGCAATCGGTACAAGCCGGGCGCGCAGGTCGGCAAACAGGGAGCTAACACTGGCGGCTTTCATGCCTTCATCGGCCAGGTCGATTAATGGATCGGCGATGTGCTCGTACCCACCCAGGTAACCGGCATATTGCCGGCTCAGCTCGATGGTTTTTTCCAGGGCCGGCTCCAGAGAGGCGAAATCGTTGGCCGGGCGGGCGACCGTCCAGGCCTGGTAGGTTTCGGCGCTATGTCCATAAAATGCCGCCAGAAAGTCCGGGGGGATTTTGACTGCTTTTTCGTACTGGCGACGGCTTACGCGGATCAGGCTGGCATCATCTGAGTCGTAAGGTAGACTCTCGGCATAGGGCCCCAAATCATCCAGCAATTTGCCCACGGCCGGGTCGATAAACTTTTCTTGCGCCAGGCGCGCCAGGGTGGACATCTGGCGCGCACGCGCCGGCGCGCCGCCGGGCGGCATATAAGTGGCCTGATCCCAATTCAGAATCGCGGCGGTCATCTCGAGATCGTTGATTTCTTGTAGGCGTTGTTTAAGTTCATTTAGCTTGGCTTCCATGAGATCCTCCTGGTAAAATTGATATGGTTTGGCCGTTGCCAGTGACCTATTCGATACATCAAACAGATATTGTACCAGAGGCCCATGTTATGAAGATTCTATCCTCACTCCTTAAAAAGTGCTTCCCTACCCTTGCCCTGTTAGGTCTGGCTGCGTGCAGCCTGACCTCGCCTGGCAGTCAGCCGGTTGCCCCATCACCCAGCGCAGCCGGCCAGATGGCGGTCACATTGACCGCCACGCCAGTCGTCTTGACCGATCCTTTCGCGTACTGTGCGACGGTGATGAATATAGACGCCCCCGATGAACGTTATAGCGGTCCGAGGATGCCCGATGCGATTGTCAAAGGCCTGATGAAAGCCTCTGGCGGTGCTTCCGAATCCCCGCTAGATGTCTTCGCACAAGGTTCATTTTGGCGTTGTATGGATGGTGCAGTCTACGCTTGTTTTATCGGCGCCAATCTGCCTTGCGATGCGAAAGCCAATACCAGCCGTGAGCCAACGGCCGCGGAGACCGAGTACTGCCAGGCGAATCCGAATGGGGATTTCATCCCTGCTTCAGTCACCGGACATGACACAATCTACGGTTGGAGTTGCCAGGATGGTAAACCGGCAGCCGGAGAGCAGGTTTGGCAAGTGGATGGGCGCGGTTTTATCGCTGAGATCTGGTATCGGCTCGATACCCCTTAATCAACTGCCGGATGGCGACGATCTACCTTATAGAAACCCCCATTTGTGCAGGCTGTCTGGCAATTCCACCAGCGAGTGAATGGTCAGGTGCTGCGCGTTGGCGCGTTCCTCGAGTGTGCGGGGATTGAACCAGACAGCGCGTAAGCCGGCCTGGTTCGCGCCTTGAATATCTGCGATCCATTCATCCCCTACCATGATCACCTGCTCTGCCGGTAATTGTAATTGTTTTAAAATATGCGCATAGTATTCGAGGCTTGGTTTTAGATAGCCTATGCTATGGAAACAGAAGACGTAATCCAGAACGTCGGCCAGGCTCGCCCGCTTGAGAGCGTCCCAAATTTCGGCTTCACCAGAGTCCTTGGCGTTAGTGGCAACGGCCAATAACGCCAGGGGTTGAAGCCTGACCAGAGTATCCAGGGCGTATGCCACCGGCGCTACTTGCGGCCAATCCACCATCGCGCCTGTGTACTGGGGAAATACGCGCATCAACGTATCGCCCCAGTCGAACAAGATGCACTTTTTCGAGCGGTCCGCTTGCAGGCGAGTCTCTGACATCGTTAAAGTGTGCTGAGCTGGCCGCGAATTTTTTCGGCGGTTTGTTGGAAAGCGGCCAGCTTGTCGCGCTCCTTTTGCACTACCAACGACGGCGCTTTTTCAGCGAACGATCCACCTAGCAGCTTTTCCAGGCGTTCGATCTGCGCCGTGGTCTCGGCCAAATCTTTTTCCAGCCTGAGACGTTCTTCGCCAGCATCCACCAGGCTGGCCAGCGGCAGATAGATTTCCACCGGCCCGACGACCAAGGCAATGTGACCCATGGGTTTGTTTTCCAGGTGGTCAAGAACGGTCAGGTTTTGTGGGTCCAGCCCCGCTAGCGCGGCGAGTGGGGTCGCCTGGTCGACCAGCAGCGACATGTGAGTTTGAGAGACCAGGATGGCTGGAACCCTCCTGCCTGGTTTGACGCCTTTTTCCGAACGCAGGTTACGTACCGTACGGACAAGTTCCTGGATCAGTGCAAAGTCGCCCGTCTTTCCAGGTTCCCAGCCCTCCTCCGGTCGAGGCTCAGGCCAGCGGGCCACAATGAGCGCTTCCTCCTCCAACTGGTGGGCCAGGCCTGAGTGAGCCAGGGTCTCCTTCAGGAAGCCCCAAAGCTCCTCTGTGACGAAAGGTACGAAAGGATGCAACAGGCGCAGGCTCTGGTCTAGCGCACTCGCCAGCGTATTGGCAGTATTGTAAGCGCGCCTGCCAGGTTGCTCGAGTTGCAGCTTGGCGATTTCCACATACCAGTCTGCAAACTCGCCCCAGAAGAAATCATAAATCTGTCGCCCGGCTTCGCCGAACTGGTAATTTTCAAACAAGCGGTTGACGTCCCGAATCAGGGATTGCAGGCGAGCCCAAATCCATGAATCGGCCAGGGTCCAGTCGGAGACCTGTGTTTCGCCTGTTTCTTGTTTCCTGCTTCCGACCTCATTAATGGCAGAAAGGACAAAGCGCGTCGCATTCCACAACTTGTTGGCAAAATTCCGATTAGACTCCACCTTTTTTATGCTCAGATTCATGTCGTTGCCGGGCGTAGAACCGACTAGCAATGTGAAGCGCAGCGCGTCGGTGCCGAGCTCATCCATCACGGTTAATGGATCGATGACATTACCGTATGACTTGCTCATTTTTCGACCGTGTTCATCACGGATCAGGCCATGCAAATAGACCGTGTGAAAAGGGATTTGGCCGGTGAATTCCAGTCCATCCATAATCATACGCGCCACCCAGAAAAACAGGATATCGTATCCGGTCTCCAATACAGAGGTGGGGTAGAAATAGTGGTAATCAGGCGTTTCGTCCGGCCAACCCAGGGTCGAAAAAGGCCACAAGCCAGAAGAGAACCACGTGTCCAAAACATCTGGGTCCTGGGTCAGCGCCTGGCTGCCACAGGTGCAGTGTTCCGGATCTTCGCGCGCCATGATCGTCGCGCCGCACTCCTGACAATACCACACCGGTATGCGGTGGCCCCACCAAAGTTGGCGAGAGATGCACCAATCCTGGATATTCTCCAGCCAGTTGTAATAGACCTTCGTGAAACGTTCGGGTACGATCCGAATGCGCCCATCGCGTACCGCCTCAAGAGCGGCCTCTGCCAGGGGCTTGATGCTCACAAACCATTGGGTGGAGATCATCGGCTCAACGATTTCACCGCCGCGCTGCGAGCGCGGTACATTGAGTGTGTACGGTTCTTCCCTGAGGACCAAACCGGCCGAACGCATATCTTCCCACAACTTCTTGCGCGCCTCGAACCGGTCTAGCCCGGCATATGGGCCGCCGTTTTCATTTACACGCGCTGCTTCATCCAAGATCGAGATGACCGGCAAGTTGTGGCGTTCACCCAGTGCGAAATCATTTGGATCATGGCCCGGAGTGACTTTCAGCGCGCCGCCGCCGAACTCGCGATCCACGTAGGCGTCCGCGATTACAGGGATGCGCCGGCCGATGATTGGCACGCTGACCTGCTGCCCGATATATTTCTGATAGCGCGGATCTTCAGGATTCACGGCCACGGCCGTGTCGCCCAGGATGGTTTCTGGGCGTGTCGTGGCCACTGGCAGATAATCGCCAGTTCCAATCCCGGTTTCTGGGTTTGCCTCCAGCATATATTTAAAGTAATAGAGCGTGCCCGGTTCTTCAGAATACTCTACTTCCAGGTCTGAAACGGCGGTTTTTAAACCCGGCGACCAGTTGATCAAGCGCGGGCCCCGATAGACCAGGCCTTTTTCATACAGGCGGACAAAGGCTTCGCGCACAGCTCTGGAAAGACCGGCGTCCATGGTAAACCGTTCTCGCTCCCAATCGCAGGAAGCCCCCAGGCGACGAATTTGGCGGGTGATGATACCGCCGTACTTATGCTTCCATTCCCAGGTGCGGCGCAGGAATTCCTCGCGCCCCAAGGCTTCCCGCGAGAGGCCCTCGCGTCTTAGCATCTTCTCGACCTGGAGCTGGGTGGCTATCCCTGCGTGATCAGAGCCAGGCACCCACAACGTAGGCGTACCTTTCATGCGCTGGTAGCGGATCATCAGGTCTTCCATCGAAACGAACATGGCGTGGCCAAGGTGCAGCTCGCCGGTCACGTTTGGCGGAGGAATGGAGATGACGAAAGGTTGCACATCAGGATTGAACCCAGGCTTATTCGGGTCATTCCAGGGCTTAAAGTAGCCGTTTGTTTCCCACCAGGCATAAATACGCTGCTCGGTGGTTTTAAAGTCGTAGGCTTTGGGTAGGCTGTGTTCAGGCATAGTAGTCTCCAAATGATTTGGCCGTCATGTAGGTTCGTGGCGGACAGTCTATTACTATTCCGGATAGATGTCAACCGAGAAATTTCCATCCGGGTAGGCCAGTTGGTTCGATGCGTCCATGTCGGACACAATTTCAATATTTCGGGCCCGGGTGACGCTGCGTAAATCAGGAATCCCCCGGCGTAGGGTCTGCGCCAGATCCGCATCGTGGGTAGATATTTTCAACCCCTCAAGCTCGCTGCCCAGGGGCAGATTATGTTCGCTTTTATAGCGCCTGGCGAGGGTAGCAATCGCCGCCAGCCGTTCGCCTGCGATGATCGCCGCCGGATCCTGAAATTCAGGCCTCATTTTTGGCCAGGCGGAGATGTGGATGGAACTGGCGCCATCCGTTTTAGCAAACAACTCGTGGTAGATTTCCTCGGCCACATAAGGCAAGAATGGCGCGAACAATTTCAAGACAGTGAGCAGCGCCTGGTGTAGAGTGTAACGCGCCGCTGGATACTGTGGATGCTCGGGGTCGTAGAGACGCTGCTTGGCCATTTCAAGATAGTTATCGGCCAGGTCGCCCCAGAAGAAATTCTCGGTCTCGCTTTTCGCAGCGGCATATTCACCATCCTGGAATAATCCAGTCGTGCGTTGGATTAACGCTTGGAGTCGCGCCAATATCCAGCAGTCAGCAAGCGTAAAAAGCGTGGAGAGCGATTCGGGGGTTGCGGGTTGCGAATTAGGAATTGTAAATTGTGGATCGGCATTCGATAGGTCTTCTGGTTGACCGGAATACACAAATCGCTCGCTAAAACGGGCCACATTCCACAGCTTTGTGACCAGCTTCGCTCCCATCTCAATTTTCTCCTCATTGATAATGGCATCCTTCCCCGGGCCTGTGCTGGCCGCCCAATAGCGAACAGCATCTGCTGAATATCGTTCAATCATTGCCAGGGGCGGCAAGGGACCGCCGCCTCGACTCTTGCTAATCTTGCCCATGCCCTCGCCGGCAATACCCCAACCTGAGATCAGCACATTCTTCCAGGGTAAGCTGTCGAAGTTGTATAGGGATTTTACGATGGTATAGAATGCCCAGGTGCGGATGATTTCGTGCGCCTGAGGGCGCAGTGAAAATGGAAAAACCTGTCCATACAGGCCTTTATCAAGCGACGCCAGGCTTTCCAACCAGCCGCCGACGATCTGCGGGGAAAGGGAAGAGGTAGCCCAGGTGTCCATAATATCCGTTTCGGGGGTAAAGTGCGTGCTTCCACAAGCGCACGGCTCGGACGGCGCAGCGATGCCAGGGTCCACTGGAAGCTGCTCTTCCCGCGCCAGGATGACCTGGCCGCAATCCTGGCAATACCACACGGGAAAAGTCACCCCATAATAGCGCTGGCGGGAAATGCACCAATCCCAATTCAAATTTTCAACCCAGGCGCGGTAACGCGAGCGCATGTGCTCTGGCTGCCAGGTAATCTGGTCGCTGGCTTGCAACAGCCGGGCTTTGTGCTCGAGCACGCGGATGAACCATTGCTGCACGATCACATATTCGACCGGGGTGTCGCAGCGCTCATGCACACGAACCGATTGCTGGGTTGCCTGGCGGTCGAGAACGAGGTTTTTGCCTTCCAACGCTTCGACGATTTCGCGCCGCGCTTCAGAAACACGCAACCCCTCAAATCTACCGGCTGCTCCGCTCATCTGGCCGGTGCGACTGATGACCTCGATGATTGGCAGATGGTGGGTGCGCTGCCAGGTTACATCTGTGCTATCGCCAAATGTACAGCACATGACCGCCCCGCTGCCTTTTTCTGGATCGGCGGCGGTATCCGCCAGCACCGGGACGAGCCGATCGAAAAGCGGCACGCGCAAATTTTTACCGATCAAGGGCTGGTAGCGGGCATCTTCGGGATGCACGAAGACTGCCACGCAGGCCGGTAGAAGCTCTGGCCGGGTGGTGGCAATCGGTGTAGTTTTCCCGTTTTCCTGTTCAAAAGCCAGGGTGATATATTCGCTCTGGCGTTCTAAATCGTTTAATTCGGCCTGTGCGATTGAGCTCCGGCACTCCGGGCACCAGATGGCAGGCGCCTCTTGACGATAAGCCAAGCCTTTGCGAACTAAATCCAGAAAGGAAAGCTGTGAAATACGCCGGGAGCGCTCGTCGATCGTGCGATAGGTATATCGCCAGTCAACCGAAAGACCCAGGCGCTGCCATAATTGTTGGTAATCTGCTTCAGCTTCTTCGCTGACCTGTAGACATTTTTCGATGAAGGTCGTCCGGCCCACCTGGGCGGCTGTCATTCCCAGACGTTTTTCCACCAGCCGTTCGGTGGGTAAACCGTTATCGTCGTATCCCATAGGGTAGAAGACGCGCTGGCCGTTCATGCGTTGAAAGCGGGCCATAAAATCTGCATGACTATAGGAGTAAACATGGCCCAGGTGCAGGCGACCCGAAACCGTGGGCGGGGGAGTGTCGATCGAAAAGACTGGGCCGGGCTGGTCGGGCGAAAAATGATAGACGCCGCTTGCCTGCCAGTTTGCCGCCCAGCGCGGCTCGCTCACCTTAGGATCGTAATGTTTTGCCAACATACCTGCCTCCAATCGTGTCTTTACTTCACACCGTGTGCTCCCAAAGACGCGCCTTAATAAAAAAACCTTTCATCCTCGTGAGGACGAAAGGTTTAAGGTTTCCGCGTTACCACCTCATTTCACCAGCCAGACCAGGCCGATGCTCTCCCCCAGGCAGACCCACCTCCATCTAACTGGGTTTCGCTATAACGGGCTTACCCGTGCCGGTCTAGTAAACCGACGCCCGCCTTGTTCAACGGCAGACATCGATTGTTCTTCGGCATACATCCCGGGCGACCTTCAGTTTTGGATTGCTGTGGAGGCTCTCAGCCTGGGCGCTCCTTCTCTGCCAGCTTACCATCGACTTACTCCTCCCGGGTTGGGAAGAATATTTTTAAACTGTCTCGCGATTATACCCGGAACCAGCCGCCCAGGCAATATAAGGAATTTGTTAATATTTCTTGATTTTCATCTGAAATTATGCTATGCTTCACAAACTTTGTTTGCTGGGTTCCCATCCTGCTAAATAACTTGCCTGGCAAGCGCCTCGCAAGAATAAATAAGCTTGAATGGGCTTCAAGGAAATTAAGATGCAACGAGAACGAATTGCTGATAATGTTTACTCATTTCAGAGCGATGTCTATGCCCAGGTGACAGCCGGGGCGATCATCGGCCCGAATTGGGCTGTCGTCATAGATACCCTGGCTTTGCCGGAAGAGACTCTTGAAATTCGAGACTTTATTGAACAAGATTTAAGCGTGCCGGTAAGGTATATCATTAATACCCATAGTCATGCCGATCACGCTTGGGGAAATTGTTTTTTTCCAGGGGCTACAATTATCTCGCACTCTCTTTGTCGGGATTACCTGGAGACAAAGGGCCGTGCATCGATGGAAGAAGTGCGCAAGCAGAATCTTTCCTACCGAAATGTGCGTATCATCTTACCCCAAATGACTTTCTCAGAAGGTTATTTGAATTTGCGAGTAGGAAAGAAAACTTTAACCCTCATGGTACTTCCCGGTCACAGCGACGATAACGTTGCGGTTCTGGTCGAAGAAGATCGTGTGCTCTTCGCAGGCGACGCCGCCATGTCTTTACCATATATCGTGGATGGCGACATTGACGATCTGTCTGCTTCGTTGAAAAAGATTGGCAAGATGGGCCTGGAGAATGTCATCCAGGGTCATGGCGACATTATCCTGCGCGGTGAAATTGATAATTTTATTAAAGATAACCTGGCGTATTTATCCAACCTGCGTAAGGCGGTGCGCAAGGCCTCGCGGCGAAAATTTCCGTGGGAAATTTTGGATGAAACGACGGTTGAATCTTGTGGGAAAAGTCGGGTCTTGATTGGCGGTTTGGCTGCCGAATTACACCGGCGTAACCTGCGCTCCCTCTACCGCAAGCTTTACGGCGAGCCGCCGATACCGGCCGATGATGAAGATGAAGAATACTATGAAGACGAGGAAGAAGACGAGTACGAATAACCCTCGCCGACTGGTAAGTTGAATTATTTTTGCTTTTCTTTGCGCCGGGCGCGCCAACCAACCAGGCGCTCAGTCCCATTCACTAAGCGAGCGATGTTTGGCCGTAGGGCAATCACAAGCAGTATTTCTGCCAGAACACCATAAGCAACATATTCCCAGGGGGAAGCGCCGATCCAGGCCCGGTAGGCGAAGATGATGATTGCCATAATCCCGGTGCTCATCGTAGCCACTGATGCATAACCAATCCCGAATATTATGATACCTGCCACGGGGATAATGATCAGCGCACTCGGCCACCATAACCCGGCCGCGCCTCCAACCGCAGTCGCCCCACCCGCGCCGCCGCGTAAGCGGAGGCGCCCTTGTGCGTTTCGTTCGGCCAGGAAGATTGAATAGTTATGTCCCAAGATGGCAGCGACAGGAGCCAGCACCTCCATCCATGCCTTCCACGAGCTGCTATCCGGCAATAGCAAACGCACCAACCATACCGCTGCTACGCCTTTCAGAAAATCCAAGATCACAGTCCCTGCCCCAGCCGTGCAACCCCCGGCGCGCATTGCATTTGTTCCACCCGTCCGGCCGCTCTCTACCTGGCGCAGATCCTTGCCGGTAAATAATTTGACGATCAGTAAACCAAAGGGTATAGATCCAAGCAGGTATGAAAGCAGCAGTGCTATCAGACCCAGTAATATCGCCATTATCAAAGCCTCTCTTCGACAGAAAATCGATAATTACAATAACACATGGGTTCCTAAAAGGTTTCTACTTATTAATGAACCCAGAAGGCAACGCCCCAAAAAATTAACAGGATGATCCCTGGTTCGAGCAACGCCTTGCGCAAGGGAACCTTTTCCAAAAGGCTGCCCATCAAGCTGGTCAGGCTATAAGCTGCGCCTAGCAATGCCAGGGCATAGGATACGGGCGACAGAGGCCAATAATGGAAAGCAGCCACGAGTTGAGCGATGAGCATGGCTACAATACCGGCATGCAAAGGCGCCCACCTACCATGCAAGCGCAAGTGAAGCGTACGCAGGCAGATCGCCGCAGTCGCCAGGGTAATCGTGGGCAGGATCAGATACAACCGTAAACTGGAATACCGCAAACTAGCTACAAGGATCAGGAATAATGCAAACGAGACGATCGTGAGACCGGCTGCAGCGATGGGCTGGCGTGCATCATTCGCATCTACGACAATATATTCAGCCACCAACACCAACATCAGAATTGTCCCGCCCAAGAAAAAACCGGCCCACCATAACGTCCCCGAGGGGAGTTGAAACAAAGTGATCCCTAGGATCCATGCGGTCAGGGCAGGGAGCAGCCAATGCTCTGGACGGTACCGCCGGCTCAAGGCTGGGTGATCCCGAACCAACCAATCGGCGCCGGTCGCTGTGAGGGCGGCTACCGGTATTACGATCAGGGTCTGTAAATTAAGCGGGTACGCCAAAAAGAAACCTGGTAATTGGAGTGACAGGCTGCGTAAAGGAAGATTAATATAGCGCGCCAATGCATATGCCAGGAGCATCGTGGCTGCAATAATGCTCAAGCGATCGAAATCGGGCAATGAGCGTGGTTTTTCAATAGCATTCACAGGGGTATTCTAACCGTGTCCTGCGTAAATGCCAATATGGTAATCACCCGGCGCCAAAACACCCCTTGCGAAAGCCGTGGGGCAATCGTATTATAGACTTGACGATTACCCGACAATCGCTTAGGATAAGAAAACGAATGCGCATCGGAATGATGGCGGACATGTATAAACCATTCATTAGCGGGGTGACGAGCTACATTGCCCTATATAAACGCGCTTTTGAAAACGCCGGTCACGAAGTCTACGTTTTTACATTTGGAAGACCGAATGATCCCCAGGATGAACGCAATATTATCCGTTCGCCGGGCCTTCCAACGTTCGTTAAAGGCGTCTACGGCGGCCTGGTTTACAGTCAAACCGCGCGTCGTCTGCTGCAGACGATGGATATCGCCCACGTCCACCATCCTACGATGAGCGGGATATTAGCGGCGCGGTATTGCCGGCCCGCCAAAATACCGATTGTTTTTACGAATCACACGCGCTATGATAGCTACGGCGCCATCATCACGGATAAAGCTTTGCGACGCGCCTACATGAAAATTTTAAGATTTTACATGTTGAATTTTTATCGCAAGGTCGATCTGGTAATTGTACCCACTGCCGGGGCGAAGCAGGTGATGATACCGTTCGGATTGCCCAAGGATGCCCGGGTGGTGCCGCATGGCCTGGATCTGTCTTTATTCCGCTCTCGCCAGGATTCTTTCGCTCGGAAAGAGTTTGGTTTTAGTTCACAGGATGTGGTGTTAATTTATATCGGCCGGTTAGGCCTTGAAAAAAACCTCCCTTTTCTCATCCAATCCTTTAAGGAAGCGCTCCAGATCAGAAATAATCTTGCTTTGATCCTCGTCGGGGACGGCCCGGTACGACGAGATCTACAGAGAGCTGTCCTGAGCCACGGCATATCGGAGCGCGTTTGTTTTGTTGGCGAGACGCCGCACGAAAAATTGCCCGCCTATTATCGTTTAGGAGATATCTTCGTCATGCCGTCAACCAATGAGACTTTTGGTTTTACGCTGGTCGAGGCGATGGCTTGTGGTCTCCCTGTTGTTGCGATGGATGTCCCTGGGATTAGAGATAATGTCGAGCCTGGCGTTACCGGTTTGCTTGCCTTGCCAGAATCCGGTGAATTTACTGCCCGGCTGCTTGAATTGACGGCGGACGCGGATTTACGATGCTCGATGGGCCGGCGAGCCTGTCTGGCTGCTGAGAAATATTCTATAGAGCGTTCCATCCCTGAACTGCTTTCGATTTATAATGAGTTAATCGAAGTTCGAAAACAAAATTCATTCGAAAACCCTGACTAAAAAAGTGAGGCTCTGATGAGAATTGGAATGATGGCGGACTTGTACAAGCCGCACATCAGTGGGGTGACGAACTATATCTCACTGAATAAACAGGTACTCGAGGCAGACGGCCATGAAGTATTCGTATTCACATTTGGCGGCCTGGATTATCAAGATGATGAGTCGAATATCATCCGTTCGCCTGGAATCCCAATGGCGGTTAAGGGATATAGTTTTAATATGCGCTATTCCGGCCAGGCGCGCCGGATCCTGCAAACCATGGATGTTGTGCACGTGCACCACCCGTTTGTCAGCGGCTCGCTGTCTCAGATCTACTGCCGCCCGAAGGGTATCCCGATTATTTTTACGAACCATACCCGCTATGACTTATACGCCCAGGCATATATCCCGATCCTGGCTGATATGGTGGGAGACCTGGCGATGGGAGGCTATTTGCCCTCCTTCTGCCGTGGGGTAGATCTGGTGGTCTCCCCTTCAGCCGGCATGCGAGATGTGTTGGCGAAAGCCGGCGTTGACGTGCCCATTGATGTCGTCCCAAATGGGATTGACCTGGAGCCATTCCGCAGGCCGGTTGAGCCCATTTCACGATCCGAGTTGGGTCTTTCTGAAGAAGATGTCCTGCTGGCATTCGTGGGTCGCTTGGGCCCTGAAAAGAACCTGGCATTTTTGCTGCGCTCCTTTTCGGCGGCCTGGCAGGCGTTCCCGCAAGCCGCGCTGATCTTATTAGGGGACGGGCCTGGGCGTGAGAGCCTGGAAACATACGTCCACCAGGAGGGGCTCCAAGATAGGGTGCGCTTTACGGGCCTGCTGCCTTACGCTGAACTACCCCGCTTCGTAGCTGCTTCGGATGCGTTTGTCACCGCCTCAGTGACAGAGGTGCACCCGCTTACGGTGATCGAAGCGCTGGCTGCAGGATTGCCGATTTTGGGCATCCAATCTCCTGGGGTGGGCGATACCGTAGTGGATGGCCGGAATGGTTTCCTATGCCCCAGTGAAGACCTGACCCTTTTTACAGCCCGCATGATGCGTTTATTGATGGATAAAGAAAAGCGCCAATCCATGGGGCAGGCGGCGCGGGCTGACTCGGAATTTTATTCCATTCATCGTACTGCTCATATGATGTTAGAACGCTATCAGATGGTCGTCGACCGGGCTGCTGCACGCAAGAAAAATAAACGTACTCGCCGCGGCGCACACGGGGAAGAATAACCGGTGGCAAAGACATACCGCCAGGCGTTGGGAAGCTGGGGGGAACAGGCGGCCGCGGAATATTTGATCGCCAAAGGTTATACCATCCTTGAACGAAATTCCCGCACACCTTATGGGGAGATCGACTTGATTGCCGTCCAGCCGGATGAGCCATCTCTCGATAACTTGTTTCCAGGTAAGAACTCCCAGGTGCTCGTCTTTGTCGAAGTCAAGACACGCGCTTCCGCCGCCTTTGGTTTACCAGAAGAGGCCGTGACCGGGCGAAAGAGAACGCACTTGCTTTCCTCAGCGCAGGCTTATACGCAAACCCATGCCGATCTTCCCCAGACCTGGCGGATCGATGTCATTGCCATCCGGCGCCCAGGGGTCGGGGGTACTCCAGAAATCGTCCACTTCGAAAATGCAGTCAGCTAACCAACCAACGATCACAGTCGCCCCACCTGGAAATCCGCCGCTTCGTACGCCGTTGGTGGCCATCGTCGGGGCTACTGCGGTCGGCAAGACGGAGATCTCGATCCAATTGGCGGAACGCCTGCAGGGCGAAATCGTCTCCGCTGATTCGCGCTTATTTTACCGGGGTATGGATATTGGTACGGCCAAGCCCAGCCTGGAAGACCGCGCCCGCGTACCGCATCATCTGATCGATGTGGCAGATCCCGATGAAATCTTGAGCCTGGCCGAATTCCAGTCGCGCGCCCAATCGGCGATCGAGGCGATCTCAGCGCGTGGGCGGACGGCCTTTCTGGTTGGCGGCACAGGCCAGTACATGCGGGCCGTCGCTCAGGGCTGGCAGGCGCCGCAGGTAGAGCCCAACATGCCCCTGCGCCAGGCGCTGGAAGACTGGGCGCAGCAAGTAGGCCAGGCTGGAATGCACGCCCGGCTGGCAGTGCTCGACCCGCAGGCTGCCGGTCAGATTGACGCGCGCAATCTACGCCGGACGATACGCGCCTTCGAAGTTATTTTTTTGACCGGGCGCCGTTTCTCAGACCAACGCCAGCGTGGATGCTCGCCTTATCGCCTTTTGACCTTGGGGCTTTGGCGACCGCGACCAGAACTATATGCGCGGATCGACGCTCGCATCGACGCGATGATCGCCGCTGGGCTGGTTCAAGAGGTTGAGGGGCTGCTGGGGCGCGGTTTTTCGGCCCATCTGCCTTCGCTCTCCGCAATCGGATATCGCCAGATCATTGCCTATCTGCAAGGCGAGTTCAGCCTGGCAGAAGCGATTGTTCAAACAAAACGCGCCACGCGTATTTTTGTGCGCAGGCAGGCCAATTGGTTCAAGCAGGATGATCCTGAAATTGATTGGTTTTTAGCGAGTGATCGTGTGGTGGATGAGATGGAGAGAAGTGTGCGTTTATTCATCGGACATTCATAAAAAGACCAATAGTCGCCAAACATTTGACAATAAAAATGTTACCTTCTATACTATTCATATACTAACTGAACTTTCCCTAATTTGTAACAATTAAACAGAGGAGGCTGCAATGGAGGAAAAACCGTGGCTAAAGTTCTACGATAAAGGCGTACCGCAGACGATCGATTATCCCCCCGTTCCATTATTTCAGTTCTTGGAAGATGCAGCCCGCAAATATCCTAACAACCCTTGTACGATCTTTAAAGGGGAGGTCATCACTTATCATGAGATGAGTGAACTGACCGACCGACTTGCCGCCGGGCTGGCTGAATATGGCATTAAGAAAGGCGACCGGGTGGGCATCTTCATGCCCAACACGCCTCAATTTGTGATGGCTTATTTTGCCGTATTGAAAATCGGCGCCGTTGTTGTAGCGACTAACCCGCTTTACAGCGCCCGCGAGCTCGAACACCAGGTGAATGACGCGGGCGTGGAAGTAATGCTGGTGATGAGCAATTTTTATAACACCATCAAGCAAGTCCAGGCGAATACCAAGATCCGCACCCTGATCGTCACCAATCTTAAAGAAGCCCTGCCGCCGGTTTTGGCATTCCTCTTCACCCTGACGAAAGAGAAAAAAGGCGGCTTTCGGGTTCAACTGGCAGAGGGCGATGTCTGGATGCAGGATTTGATCAGCCGCCACAAACCGGAAGATCGGCCAAAGGTTTCTGTTGGTCCCGACGACACGGCCCTCTTTCAGTACAGCGGCGGTACCACAGGGATTTCGAAAGCCGCGATCGCCTTACATCGGAATATTGTCGCCAATGCGCTCCAGATCCGTTCCTGGATGCCAACAGCAGTGGATGGCAAAGAGGTGGTCCTGATGGCCATCCCGCTCTTTCATGTCTACGGCATGGTGGCCGGGATGTGCTTTGCGATGCGCCTGGCGGCTTCAATGGTGATGATCCCCAACCCACGTGATCTGGGCGATGTGCTCGAGAGTATCCAGAAGTACAAAGCCACGATCTTCCCGGGTGTGCCCACCATGTACAACGCCATCAATAACCATCCTGAGGTGAAGGCCGGTAAATACAACCTGAGTACGATTAAAGCCTGCATCTCGGGCTCAGCGCCGCTGCTCCGCGAAACCAAAGACAAGTTCGAAGCCCTGACCGGCGGCAAGCTGGTTGAAGGCTTTGGCATGTCCGAAGCGCCGACCGCCTCGCATTGCAACCCGTTGTTTGGGGAAAACCCGGTCGGCTCGATTGGCTTGCCCTTGCCAGATATGGATTGCCGGATTATCAGTCTGGAGGATGAAACGACGGTTCTGCCGGTCGGCGAGATCGGTGAGCTGGTGATCAAAGGCCCGAATGTAATGAAGGGCTATCACAATATGCCCACCGAGACCACCAATAGCCTGCGTGATGGCTGGTTGTACAGCGGCGACATCGCCCGCATGGACGAGAAAGGCTTTTTCTACATCGTCGACCGAAAGAAAGAGCTGATTAAACCGGGCGGTTACCAGGTCTGGCCACGTGAAGTAGAGGAAGTGATTGCCGCCAACCCGAAAGTTTTGGAAGTGGGGGTAGCAGGCGTCCCTGATCCTTACCGGGGCGAGACGGTCAAGGCCTGGGTTGTGCTGAAACCCGACGTCACGGCCAGCGAAGAGGAGATCAAAGCCTGGTGCTCAGACAAGCTGGCTAAATTTAAAGTGCCTACACAAGTGGAATTCCGCACTGAATTGCCGAAGACCGTGGTGGGCAAGATTCTGCGCCGCGAGTTGGTGCGCCAAGAGAAAGAGAAAACAGCCTCTTAAGCGAGGTATGGATCGACGAAATTGATCCATTCTTCGCTCCAATGACAAAGTTATTGACGCTGCTCCTGGGGCGTGGTAGAATTCGCACGCTTCAGGAGCACCAGGCCCCCATCGTCTAGTGGCCCAGGACGCGGCCCTCTCAAGGCCAAAACAGGGGTTCGAGTCCCCTTGGGGGCATAAAAAATCCGCCGTGTAAGGCGGATTTTTTCTTACGCTGGGGGCAACTGCCAGAGAGAGAGCAATTCCAAATTTAGGGAATGGATTCTGGACAAGACACCGAATACGGCTGCCTGGTCGAGGAGTTGGCCTGTCAAGACCGTCTCGCCATTCGGCCCTGGATGAATCTCCAAGTCTTCAAACCATGTGGACCAACGCTCTGTCAGGGTTCCTCTGACCTTGATCTCGTAAATGCAAGGCTTATTCATATATTTTTACTCGACTAATTTAGGGGCGAGACTCTCGGTCCAGGCATGTATGGCGGCCCAGTCCCGGTGATCGCCCTCTTTCCAGACGCCGAGCAGAACCACAAGGCGCATCGCCAGCACATTGAACGAAAAAGGCAATTTGGAGAAATCCAATGCCCCGGCAAAATAGCCTTCGCTGACGGGATGTACCAGCGCGCGCACGGGGTTCATCCAGGCCTTCAGACCCTCCAGGTATTGTCCAGCGCTAGCCATGGATAGCGTGATACAAACCATGAAAGAAGCGAAGGGCTTACACGACAACTCGGAGCGATGATCAGACATGAACTGCATCGCCTCTGGCAGCCATTTTTGCCCGCAGATGGCGCTGCCCGCCACCACAGCTCGATAGGGCGCCAGGTCCCTGACTTCCTGCATCGGCAGGACGTCAACTTGCAATCCCTTTTCACTCAGGGTTTTGCCAATCGCTTCCGCCACACCGGCGGTGGATCCTGCGCGGCTGGCATACGTTACCAAAATCTTGTTATTCATGGGTATCTCTCCTTCAAATTTTAAACATCTGTCTAACGATTAAATCCCATGTCGAAGCGCCCAAAAAGAGCACTACCCTTCCGGAGAAAGGAAAACCGGCGACATAGCGTGCTCCCGGCCGGCGGGACTCAATTGCCTGCTGCACCACCCGGGAAACAACCTCAGGCGTTGCTTCCCCCCTGGTCCATGTCTGCCGTGACCTTTTCATACTGGTGATAGAGCGACTAATAGGGAAAAGCGGGATTTGCAAAGATTTCCTGTTCAGAATTCATTGCGCCGAGGGCTGCTTCGCGCTGGATCGCCCCAACTGGAGGAGCCGGATGCCGACCAGGATGTTCCATGCCACCGAAGGCAGGATCACCAAATATGAAAGAACAAGCGGGAACATGCCCAGCGTGGGCAGAGGCGGCGCTAGCATCATGAATCCAACTGCCAGGCCCACGATGGCTGTGGCTTTGTTGAAAACCCCGCTCTTCAACATGACCACCGAGATGATAATGTAAGTGATACCGCACAGGATGAAGAACAGGCCGAAAGCGGAACCATTGTAGTTGGCCCACAAAGCCTCTCCGGCAGCCAGAAATGCTGCCCTCTGAAGCTCCGTGGTGGCAGAGGCGTACTGGTCGCTCAGGTAAAGCACAGCGAAGGTCGGGTTTACGGCAATGAAAAGACCGATTCCTCCCAGCCCCGTGATTAGGGCAGCGGTCAACGCTGCTGGATTGTTGCGCCTGAGAGCCCCATATAGGGCCAGCAGCACCGGGATCGTCAGCACCTCAGACAGCAGCAAGATCAGGTCAAGGTCGACCAGGCCGAGCAGCTTGTTCTGCTGGAATTGCAGGATGTGCCCAAGAACGGTGGTCGGTTGCGGATATAGGATGAAGATTGGCGCTTGAATGAGCACCATCACGACGATTCCCAGGGCGCAAATCCCGCCGATCATGTACAGGCCGGCCCAGGAGGAATCTTCAGCGTTCACATTCGTTGCTTGAATTGCTTTTGATTGTGCGATCATATTATTCTCCTCATTTGATACCCGTAAATATAAGCGGTGAAGAGGGAACCGTCACTGTACCAAGGAGGTGTCTTCGTCCGGGTGTTAAAACAAGAGCAGGTGTACGAAAGTACACCTGCTCGGATGATAAAAAAGGAAAAGGTTAGCTGTCAGCCGGCAGCAGCCCCAGTTGACGGGCGCGGGCGATCGCCTGGGTGCGGCTGTTGACGTTCAGCTTATTGAAAATATTTCCGCAATGCTTCTTGACTGCGCTGACCGTAATGACCAGTTTCTCGGCAATTGCCTGGTTTGAATCCCCCTCGGCGATCAGGTTCAATACATCGAGTTCGCGGGCGGTCAGCGGCACAATCAGGCCATCCACCTGGACGGTAGAATGTGATCGGGCATTGGATTTCCGGCCGACCGGAAAGGATTCGAGAAGCCTCGGAATGTAGCCGCTCTCCCCGCCCATCCTGGCGCGAGATGCTGCTGCTAACAGATTTTGCATCCGATCTCCCTCATCCACGAAGACTCGCACAAAGCCCTCCGTCTGGGCGAAACCCAAAGCCCGCTCCAATACATCCAGAGCGGCTTTTTGGTTTCCCTTTGCTTCGAGGCTAAGGGTCTGCTGGACCAGGATCTCAAGCCAGGCATACCAATGTCCGCTGGCTTCTGCTTCAACCGCGAGCGGCGCCAGGATGGCAAGTGCGTCGTCGGGACGGTTTTCGGCCAGTCGCAACCGGGCGAGCATGACCAGCTCTTGTTCTTGCAAGAAAACGAATGTGCTCGTACCCGGTTGTAAGACTTTCATCAATTGTGCAGCGCTGGCGAGCTCCTGGCCGGCAAGGGCCAGGCGGATCTCTAGAATATCCAGGGAACGGGAGAGGTCCAAAAAGACCGGGCTGGAGGATCTTAATGCCTGCGCCTCCCGTAGGGTTGCGTGGGCCGCGAAAAGGTCGCCCCGGCATAACTGGAGTCGCAGCAGACCCAGGAGAGCAGCCAGACGATCGGTCGGCATATTCCAGCCGCGCATGTGCTCGATGGCGCCTTGTATTCGCGTTTCGGCTTCGCCAAGCGCGTCACGCTCGCGCAGCGTTTCGCTCAGAACGATATCCACTCGGGCAAGCGAACCTGAAGGATAAACTTTCTGGTCGGAGATCCTCTTTAGCACTTTGCGGCAAATGTCTTCTGATTCATGCAACCGCCCCTGCATCCTCCGGACGACAGCCGCCTCGATCATAGCGATCGTCCATCCGAGGATGTCCTCAGGCGCCGTAAACATCCGGGTTTCTTGCATAAAAGCATCGGCGGCATCCTCATATTTGCCTTGACCCCGATGGGCCATTCCAAGGGTATAGGGGATGACACTGCGAGCGACGAATTCAAAGGGGTTGGTTTGATCCCCACTTGGACTGGTGGACGGCAGGAGTTTCCCGGCCTGTTCGGCGAATTGCAGGGCATGGGCGTGGTCGCCGGCCATCAAAGCGAAGAAAGCGCGTATGGCTGCAGCGCCCCCTTTTAACACCGCTGTCAACGAATCGTTCGGGTCGAACTCGATTTGCGCGTCGATCTGTTTTAATAGCGCTTCGATTTGCTCGGCATCCCCAGCGAAGAGCAACGCCCAGGCCTTGGCTAAAAGGAATTGCGGCCGGCCGCTCATGTCGTCCGGTAGGGCATCGATCCAGCCGATCAGGGTGGCCAACTGTCCGCGCGTCACGAGTGGATAAGCATTCTGCTCGACCAATCGCTCTGCCAAAATGAAGTCTTTGGCTGCCAATGCATGATCGACTGCCTCGACAATCAATTCGTTTTGTTCGTACCAGGCTGCAGCGTGTTGATGCAATTCGATGACTTCATCAGCCGGAAAGGTCTGCTGCAGCCGCGCCTGCAGCAGATCGGCAAAAAGGTGATGATATCGGAACCAGAGTCCCGTGTCGTCCAGCGGCAGGATGAACAGGTTGGCCCGTTGCAGGGTGGACAGGGCAGCCTGTCCGTCCTTGCGTCCGGTGACTGAGTCGCACAGGCTGGCTGTAAGGCGCTCCAAGATCGAGGTCTGCAACAGAAAGGATTGCATCTCCTGCGGCTGGTGCTGGAGTACCTCCTCGATCAGGTATTCCGCCACGAAGGTATGGCTGCCCGTGAAGGTTTTGACGAAACCAGGGATGTCATCCCGCCCGCGCATCGAAAGGGCCGCAAGCTGCAAGCCGGCGATCCAGCCCTCCGTACGCGCATCGAGCGCGGCAACATCCTCGGAGGAAATGGCCAGCCCCATCGTCTGGTCCAGGAAATCCATGGCCTCCGCCTTAGTAAAGCGCAGGTCGACGGCGCGGATCTCGACCAGCCGGCCGTGCAAGCGGAAGCGGGCTAACGGCCAGGGTGGATCGACGCGGGTGGAAAAAACAAGATGAAGAGGATCGGGGACGTGCTCGAGCAGGAAGTACATCGCCGCGTGGATGGTCTGATCCTGAAGGAGGTGGTAATCATCCAATACCAGGACAAAATCATGCTCTTGCCCGGCCAGATCGTTGATCAGGACAGTTGGGACAGCCTCAACTGGAACTGGTTGGGGAGACCGGAAAAGCGCCAGGGCAGCTTCGCCCAAACCCGGTCGAATGGATTGACAAGCGGCGATAAAATAAGTCCAGAACCGAACGGGGTCGTTGTCCGCCGCATCCAGGGACAGCCACGCCACTCGCTTTGGGTATCGTTCGATGAATTCACCCAGCAGGGTGGTCTTGCCAAATCCCGCTGGCCCGGAAAGCAGCGCCCAGGCGCCCGGACTGGCAACGCCGGCCAGCAACCTGTCGGTGAGTCGTGGCCTTCGAATGCCGCTCGGCTGGGGCCGTGGGATGTACAGCTTGGTGGAAAGGATGGGAAGAGGCACGTTTACTCTGAGTTTTTAATAGTCAAACATGAGTGAAATGATTCGCCGGATATGCTAATTATACTTTCGACAGTCAATGCGTGGCCTGACGCGCAAACACGGATATTTCACGGAGCAAGTATTTTTTAAGGACACCCTCATGAGTAAGTATTATACGTACAACGTCTACGTCGTTTCCAATTTCAGGACCCGTCCCCAACAAGGGAAAACCTGCCCGATCTGCAGCCGGCCGCCCTGCACCGGGAAGCGTTCCCCCTGGTTGAGCAGGTCCTCGGCGCAGATCGCGTTCGCAGGGACATTGACCTCAATCCGCGCGGGCAAATCGGCTGCATTGAGCATGATGATGACGGTTTCTCGATCGGTGTACCGAGCAAAAGCGAATTGCTCGTGGCCGACAAACAGTTGGCGATATTCTCCATAGCGCAATGCAGGCGTCGCCTGGCGAAGTCGCGCCAGGCCGGAAATTGTGCGCTCCAGGTCTGGCATTGGGCTGCCCTGTCGCGCCAGGTCAAGCGCCAACGCCGGGCGTAGCGCTCGGTCACTGAATTTGCTTCTTACGCCGGTCAATCCCCACTCACTGCCGTAGTAGATTGAGGGTACACCTGGCATGGTAAAAAGAAGGCAGTAGAGCGGGTATAAGTGCTCCGGTTTGGGCAGATTGCTGGCGACGCGGTTGACGTCATGGTTATCCACGAAATTGTACAGCGGCAGCCCGCGATAGACGCCGCCCTCGCCGAATTGACGATTGAGGGCATAGGCAATCTCGAAATAATTGGCGCTTGCCAGGCTGGAATACAAACCTTTGTAACATTCGTAGTTGGTGACAGCATCGAGCATTTGAGGGTTGGCCAGGCGGCGATAGTCGCCCTGGACGATCTCACCCATCAGCCAGAAATCCGCGCCGCGGGCCTTACAAAAAGCGGCCAGTGCATTAAGGAAGTCGGGGTCGATCACATCCGCCGCGTCGAGGCGCAGGCCATCTACGCCAAAAGCGTCCATCCAATGCGCGACCGCGCCAAACAGGTGTTCGCGCACTGCCGGGTTGTGTAGGTTAAGCTTGACCAGGTCGTAATTTCCGGCCCAGCTTTCGTAGGTGAATGGGTCGCCGTAAGGGCTGTGACTGCCAAAGCGCAGGTTGTGAAACCAATCGCGGTAGGGTGAATCATAGCCGCGTGCCTGCAGGTCGCGGAAAGCCCAAAAATCGCGCCCGACGTGGTTGAATACGCCATCCAAAACCAGCCGCATGCCATTGGCGTGCAAGGCCGCGCTCAGGTTGGCGAGCGTTTCGTTTGTCCCAAGCCGCCGGTCCACATGATAATAATCTGCCGTATCATAGCCATGAGCGGTCGACTCGAACAGTGGCCCAAGATAAAGCGCGTTGACGCCCAAGTTTTTCAAGTGGGGAATCCAATCGAGTAATTGATCCAGGCGCGCAGAAGGCGGCTGAGAGAAATCGTTGCGCGATGGCGCGCCGGTCAACCCGAGCGGATAGATATGGTAGAAAATGGAGTCGAAAGACCAATGTGACATAAAAAAACCTTATTGAGGGCTAAGAAAAGATTCCGTGCATGAATTGGTGGACTGCCTGGTAGACCAACGGACGCTCTAATTCGCAATATCCATTGAGCGCCATGCTGGCGTAGGTGTTGATCATGCCCAGCAGCGTGGCAGTATAAGCTCGCTGGCGGCCGCGCAGGTTGCCATGCTGCTCAGCAGCCAGGATGAACATCTGCTCGATCGTCTGGAACAATCGCTCATTCCAGGGCGCGACCGCCTGGAAGGATTCGCTTTGCGGCGGGGTATACCACAAAGCAAGCTGCATCCGGTAAAATGTAGGGTGAATTTTGGCAAATTCGAAAAAGGCGGTGGTTACCTTTTCCAGCGTCAGTGGTAAGTCGCCATGATAGTCGGCGGCCTGCTGAACCGCCTGGAGCAGTGGAACGAAGTCCTGCTCCAGCAACGCCTCCAAAAGACCGCGTTTGCTGCCGAAATAGTGATACAGCGTCGGCTTGGTAACTCCGGCTGCTTCCACGATTTCCTGCACGCCGACGGCATCGTAGCCTCGCCAGGCGAGAAGCTGCAAGGCGTTGGTAAGAATGGCTAAACGGTTATCCATACAGGCTAGTATACCGTTCGGTATACTAGGTGTCAAGGTTTTTACAGGCATGCAGGAACATTTGGCTTTGTGTTATCGTCTAGAAATCACCGCCCGGCTATAATTGGGCGGTAGAGAGGATTAGAATGAATTCACATCTCCGTTTTCTTAAGGGGCTTGGCCACTTGATTATCATCACCTTCCTGCTCTCGGCATGTAGCCCTCAAATCCCTGAACCGGCTTCTAGCGAAGAAAGCAGCTCTGTTCCGTCCGACATCACGCCTCCCGCTCCAACAGATAGCAGCCAGAATGAAAACTCTCTGCCGGTTGAACCACACGCGACCCCCATAGTGAGTCCTACCAGCGGGGCAGAGAAGCCTATTGGAGCAGGGACTCCCACAGGCGCGGTCCCAGGAAAACTGATGAAGACGATCCTGGAAGACCTGGTCGGGCGTACGGGCGCTGTCCTATCGTCGATAGAGGTCAAACGCGCAGATGCCGTTGTATGGAGCGATGGCTCGTTAGGCTGCCCAGAGCCGGGAATGATGTACACGCAGGCTCTGGTAAATGGCTATTGGGTGGTGCTCAACGTTGGCGGGCGCGATTATGATTATCGCGCCAGCCAGGGCGGAAATTTTCGCCTTTGTGAAGGCAAAGGGCAGGGGCCTTACCTTGGGACGCCCGGTGAACCGGGGCCAAGCCCAGACAGTTAAACGAGTGATTTCAGGGTAGAGAAGGCGACGCAGCTGCCTTCTCTACCCTGAAAAATAATGAGCCGATCGTATGCAGCATGTATTTAAATTATTGCGCTTTGCAAAGCCCTATTGGAAGAAAAGCGTTCTTGCGCTGGTACTGTTAATTATCGTTGTCGTGCTTGACCTGGCAATCCCGCGCCTGATCCAGCAAATTATTGACCAGGGCATCCTGGCCGGGAATATGAAAGTAGTATGGCGGACATTCTTGCTCATGCTGGCGATCTCCGCCGTCAATATGCTCTTTTCCATCGGTAATAACAATTACTCGGTACAGGTGGGCGAGGGGGTCGCGCGTGACCTGCGCGAAGATTTGTTCTTGCAGATCCAATCATTCTCCTATGGCAATTTCGACCGCTTAAAAACCGGGCAGTTGATGGTGCGCCTGTCGAGCGATTCGAGCGTCATCCAACGCCTGGTGCAGATCACTTTACGCATCGGGACGCGCGCCCCTTTGATCATGATCGGCAGCGTCATTTTGATGTTTAACACTGACCCCCGCCTGGCCCTGACCATGGTCCCACTGCTGCTGGTCACGACGATAATCATCGCCTTTTTCATCCTGAAGATGGGACCGTTATTCTTGACCATGCAGCAGAGATTGGACCGGCTTAATACCGTTTTACAAGAGAATATCGCCGGAGTGCGGGTCGTTAAGGCTTTCGTGCGTGCGGATTATGAGGCCGAGCGTTTTGAGGCCGTCAACGAGGATTACACCGAGCGCAATATTCGCGTCATGGAATTTATGTCGGTCATGAGCCCGGCCTTGAGCGCCTGTGTCAACGTCGGCATTGTGGTAGTGATCTGGGCAGGCGGCCTGCAAACCATGCGCGGCGATCTGACCACCGGGCAGATTGTCGCTTTTGTCAACTATCTGCAGACGGCTCTCGGGCCGCTGCTGATCATGGTAAACCTGGCTAACGTCTGGGCGGCCGGGATTGCTTCTGCCCGGCGCGTCAACGAAGTGCTTGAGACGGTCCCCGAGGTTCTGGACGCGCCGGGAGCAATGCCATTGCCGGCAGCGATGCAGCCGCGCATCGTGTTCGATAATGTGGGTTTCCATTATAACGGCTCCGTCGAGGCGACTGTCTTGGAAGGCGTCAATCTGACCGTCGAGCCGGGACAAACCGTCGCCATCTTGGGGGCGACCGGAGCGGGCAAGACCTCCCTGGTCAACCTGATTCCACGCTTTTATGATGTGACCGAAGGGCGCGTTCTGATCGATGGGCTGGACATCCGCGAGATCCAGCAAGATTCGCTGCTTAAGCGCATCGGGGTCGTTCCGCAAGAAACCGTGCTATTCTCAGGAACCGTGCGCGACAACATTCGTTACGGGCAACCACGGGCCTCCGATGAGAGTGTGACGACTGCCGCCAGGATCGCTCAAGCCCATGAGTTTATTTTAGGGTTACCCGATGGCTATGATACGCGCGTTGAGGAGCGGGGGGTCAATCTCTCGGGTGGGCAGAAACAACGAATCGCGATTGCGCGTGCGCTATTGACTCGCCCGGATATCTTGATTTTCGATGACAGCACCAGTTCGGTTGATGTTGAAACCGAAACCAGGCTTCAGGCGGCCATGGAGCCGTTGATGGAAAATCGCACTTGCTTTTTGGTGGCGCAGCGCATCAGCACCGTCTTAAAAGCGGACAAGATCATCGTATTGGACCAGGGCTGTATCGCGGCCGAGGGAACGCATCGAGAGTTGTTAAAATCCAGCCCGATCTACCAGGAAATATACGCCACCCAGCTTGGGGATGGGGGCAACGGAGCTTAACCGTATGGCGGTTCAATCATCGCAAGGACACAACGAACAATCTTACCGCAGCCGTATGCTTCGTCGAGGCCCAGGGGATCCGGGCAAAATCGAGAAAGCCCAAGATCCACGCCGGGCGTTGGTGCGTCTGATCCCTTATTTGGGTCCTTACAAAGCCACCCTGGCGACCGTGTTGATACTCTTGTTAATCTCAACCGGCCTTGGGCTGGTTGGACCTTACTTGATGGGTCGGGCGATCGATGGGTATATTGCTACGAAGGACCCGGTCGGGTTGGCAATTGTCGCCGCCTGGATGCTGGCGGTTTTTCTGACCGGCAACCTGGCTGACGGCGTGTCTGGTTGGATGATGGCGTCTGTTTCCCAGAAGGCGCTCAAGGGCGTCCGGCGTGACCTGTTTGGCCATTTGCAAGTCCTGACGCTGCGTTTCTTCGACAATCACACGGCTGGAGAGTTGATGAGCCGCTTGACCAACGATATCGACGCCATTAACACGGCCGTCTCGCAGAATATCGTCTCTCTACTGGCCAGCCTGCTCTCCCTGGTTGGGATCCTGGTGGCGATGTTTGTGCTTAATTTCTGGTTGGCGCTGGCCTCGGTCATCGTGGTGCCGATCATGTTCTGGTTCACCAATTTCGTAGCGCGTTACACGCGCAAAGGCTTTCGCGACTTGCAGAAAAGCCTGGGTGATCTAAATGGCGTTGTGGAGGAGGCGATTGGCGGCCAGAGAGTGATCAAAGCCTTCCGGCGCGACGAAAGCGTGGTGGAGGACTTCCGCAGATTCAACCAGGAGGTTTACCGTTCGGGTGTGTATGCCAACTCATTCGCTTTGCTGTTGATGCCGCTCACCAACCAGCTTGGCAACCTGTTTGTCATCGCCATCGCTGGGCTGGGCGGGTGGTTGGCGCTGAAAGGCCTGGCCACGATCGGGACGATTGTCACCTTTATCAGCTACGGGCGGAATTTCATCAACCCGCTGCGCCAGCTCGCAAATATGTACAACTCGATTCAGGCCGCGCTGGCCGGCGCAGAACGCGTCTTTGAAATCCTCGATACGCCTTCTGAAGAAGAGGGCGCCATTGAAACAGCCATGCTCGAAAGGATGGCGGGGCATGTGCGCTTCGATAACGTTTGCTTCGGCTACGAAGCGGGTACGCCGGTCATCAAAGATATGACCTTGGAGGCCAGGCCGGGCGAGACCGTGGCCTTAGTTGGCCCGACCGGGGCGGGGAAGACTACCATCGTCAACTTGCTGAACCGATTTTATGAAGTCGATTCTGGCAGTATCAGCATTGACGGGACGGATATTCGCCAGATTGGCAAAGCTGATCTACGTCGCCGGTTAGGGTTAGTGTTGCAAGACACCTTTTTATTTTCCGCCTCGGTGATGGATAATATTCGTTACGGCCGGCCAGATGCCAGCGACGAGGAGGTCATCCAGGCGGCCCAGATGGCCGATGCCGATCACTTCATCCGCCAGTTGCCGCAGGGCTACCAGACCATGCTTTCAGAACGCGCCGGAAACCTGAGCCAGGGCCAGCGCCAGTTGTTATCGATCGCGCGCGCGATCCTGGCGGACCCTTCCATTTTGATCCTGGACGAGGCAACCAGCAATGTGGACACGCGCACCGAGGCGCGCATTCAAAAGTCGCTGCTAAGGTTGATGGAGGGACGCACTGCGCTGGTGATCGCTCACCGCCTGAGCACGATCCGCGATGCGGATAACGTGGTTGTGATTAAGGATGGTGAAATTGTTGAGCAAGGCTCCCACCAGCAATTGCTCGAACGGCGCGGTTTCTACTATCATTTGTATACAATCCAATTTAAGGGCGAGGCCATTTAGACGAAGAGTATCTTGTATCCTTTTGTGGAATGTTTATTGAGGCCTTGTCTCGCCTGCCAGCCTAACCCGGATTGACGTTAACTATGACTATGCAGCAACTTAAAAATATTGATCCCATATTTCATGCTGTTTTTTAACGCAATCGACCGGCTCCCCTCGCCATAGCTTGTCGGAACAGGAACCTCCACCACTTTTATCCCGGCCCGGATGGCCTTAATCAGTAACTCCGGCGTTATCTCATGCCCATCTTCACAGCTATTGAAATCAATTGCCTGCATCGCCTGCATCGTTACGGCAACATAACCGGTATGGTAATCGGTCAGATGCTGCTTCAGATTATTGTTCATCAGTGAAGTCAAGAATTTATTTGCCGCAAACCTGAAGACAGGCATGCCGCCGCCGAGCGGGTCGCCAAGGATGCGCGAGCCAAGGACAATATCCGCCTGCTTATTGCGGATGGGGGCCAACATATCGAACACATATTCCGGCGGTAGTTGGCCGTCGCCATGAACCATAACCACTGCATCATAGCCCTTCTCGATTGCATAACGATAGGCCTTTTTCAGTGTGCCGCCATAACCAAGATTCTTTTCGTTTTTAACTGCGACCACTTTGTCGTAAGCGCTGGCAATTTGCTGAGAAATCAAGAAAGTATTATCTTGACTCGCATCATCTTGAATGAGGATTTCTGCGGTTTCTTGATAAACATCATCGGGTATTCTTTTTATCACCGATTCAATCGTCGTTTCCGCATAATATGCTGGAACGAAAATCATGAATTTGAACATAAATGGTAAATTACCTTTCCGAACAATTGATTCTGCATAAGTGCTTGATGAATATGCTGGAATGTAACCGCTATTTTATCATTTGTTATGGACGCTAAGCAACAATTATTTCGACGCCAGGATCGCCAGGCGCGCCTGCTACGGTTCTACCGGACATTCTGGCAGTGAATAATAGACGCTGGGCGCCAGCAATTCTGGGCATGGCAAATCATCGATACTTAAGACCGACTTGTATTTTATGTCTGCCTCTTCCAGCTTTAGTTCGGTAGCCCGGTACGGAGTATAGGACACCCATACAACCTCCTGACTTTGGGCTAAATGGTCAAGTACACGTTTCATCCGCCCGGTATTTCGGATGTTATATCCCAGGTAAGCCCCCGCGATCAAGATGATGTTCACAAGCAGGATGAATAATATGACCCTGCCGGACCAGGTCACTTTACGATTAACCTTAGAAACCAGGCAGCCGCTTGCTACCGCAATTGGCGCCAGCCACAACTGCGGTGAATAGCGCGCCCACCAGGCTTCCGGATTGATTAACATCGTCAAAACAATCAATCCGATCAGCCCTAAAACAAGCAACCCGCTTCGGCGGTCGGAGATAAGCAAAAAACCTAATCCAACCAGAGAAACCAGCAAGGCGCCGCTGAATAACACTCCAAATCCTGCCACGCGCACATCGGACGCTCCCATCTGCTTGAGTTCATCAATCGTAAAAGTAAACGGCAGCTTGAGCGGCCCGGTTTCATTCTGAGGAATATTTTGAGATGATGAGAAGATACTGATGAACATTTTCTCCCCCCAAGATTTCCCATCAAAATTCGTGGGCATCTCGACGCGCATCATCGCATTGAACCCCTCATTCCCATAGAAAGGATAAAATGGATGGCCATTCTGGACGTAATTCGTGACATAGGGGTTATAACCCACGACCAGCAAACCCAGGATGACCCCGATCGCCGCAGATACCCCCACAGACAATACCCGGCGCCATGATTTCCGCACCCACCATCCAAACAAGATTAATAATAACAGTAACAGCGTCGTATAAGCAGTCGCGGTAAATTTTATATTGAATGCTAACACAATCGCCGCAGTCAACCCCACCAGGCTGGGGAGATCAGGCCATAAAATACATGCCAGCGTTAAAAGCAGGATCAATGCGTACAAAGCTGCCACCTGGCCATCGATGTAATAGGTAAATGCCTGCGTTACACTCACTGGATTACAGGCAGCTAAAAATGCCAGCAGCGTGGCTTCCCATATTTTGAGTTTTGGCCAGTTCAAAAAGAAAGCCAAAGCCGCCAGGAAAACCGCCATCATCGATAATATTGTGAAGATTTTACTGGTTTCAATCGTGCCCCCTAGGTGATAAATGTTCGCCGCAGCAATCCAGGGGCCACGCGGCAGGTGGTTCAGGAAATTCAACACAAAATCGCCCTGCGCATCTATCTTTGTTGTGACCGGATTCCATCCGGCCTCGAGGTTGATGACTGCTGCCTGGTGGTAGATCCTTCCATCAGCAGAGAGATCGTAAATAAATGTTCCGGCTAAACCCGTTAGGGCCATGATCATCACGATCAATAATAGACCCACTGAGAGTTCCAACCAACGTAAATGGTAGAGCCTTCGGCCGGCCCACAAATAAAAAACGACTGCCAACCCTACCCCGCATGCCAGGGTAGAGTACGAAATCGGTTTTCCGATATAGAAACCTATGCTCGAGCTAACCAATATCCCAGCATAAAAAAGCAGAATCGCGACTGACATAAGCATTGTCAATCGCGCCAGATTATTTCGAGTAATTGATCTACCTGCCATCGCTTCTTGCCGTCCAAATCCAAAAATTGGAGCAACTACCTGCTGCAGCAGATATCTTACCATAGCAAATCTTACTTTTCCACCTGCACAATGCGTCTGGCTGTTGTGTACAGATTGGGATTTGGGCTCGACCTCGGACGTAGTAATCGGAGATTTCGATTCCCTTGCTGTACAGGGAGTTACGAACACGGGTTTTGAGCTGGTTAGCCTGGGTGGCGCAATGAAGGAAAACGTTATGCGTAATACTTGGTGGGCTAAAACTCAATGAATTGCAAAAACGCCCGCCGTAGCGCCTGGGTCGTCCTTGTGTTAGAGCTGCTGGTAAAGATCGGGTTACGAAGAAGGCTGCCGCGGCGGCTCTGGTCATCACCGGTTGATTAGCTCTGACGACCTAGTTGCAATAGGCCCCGCACGATATCAATTTGCTCTTTTTCCCCCATAACGCCAACGCGATCGCCAACCTGGAAGACGGTCTGCGACTTTGGGTTCGCGGTGAGCTGATTGTCGCGTACCAGCGCGACAATCGAGGCCCCGGTTTGGGAACGGATGTTGGCCTCTACCAGGGATTTTCCGATCAAAACGCTGTCAGCGCTGATTTCCAACCAGACAATCTCGATGTCTTTCAAAGCCAGGAGCAAGTCGTGTAAAGATTGGTGTTCGTCGTCGGTCGAGGGCTGGAAGTCATAATGATCCCGCCGGATCGCCTCTGCAAGCAGATGTACTTCTTGAAGAGGGAAACCCAGGCTCAATAGGGTATGGTGCACCAGTTCCAGCCCGCCTTCTAATTCAGGGTGCACGATATGCTGGGCGCCGAGCTGCGCCAGATACCGTACGCCTTCCACAGTCGCCGCCCGAGCAATCACCGGCAGATCAGGGTTCAAGTTTTTGGCCGCGGTGACGATCAAAATGGCTGTGGTTTCGTCGGGGACCGTGGTCACGAGGACTTTAGCGCGATCCAAATGCGCATAGTTGATCACTTCTGAGTTGCCCGCATCGCCATATAAAGTTGGGATTTGTTTCTGATTGAGCATATCCGTGCGCTCGGCATCGGCTTCGATGACTAGCAACGGGATACTGAGGTTCTCGAGGACGTCGACCAGTTGTTTGCCCACCCTTCCGTAACCGATAATTACCACATGGTCGACGAGCTGATCCTGTTTTATCTCTGGTAGGGGGATATTGGCTTCGAGTTTCCGCCAGAATCCCGGGAGCCGGCGCAGCGTATTTTCTAACGCTGGCATGATTTTATACATGAAAGGATTAAGGGTGATGGAAATCAAGGCAGCCGCCAGGATCAACGAATATTGATCTGAGTTCAGGAAATGTAAAGACAGTCCAGCCTGGCCCAGGATGAAAGAAAATTCACCGATCTGGCTCAGGCCAACGGCGATGACCAGGAAGGTTTTCGCCGGACGTGGAAACAGTAGCCCCATCAGGATGACGATGATGGCTTTTCCAACCACCACCAGCGACGTCAACGACACAACCTGCCCGAGATTCTGCCATAAGAATACCGGGTTCACCAACATACCCACCGAAACGAAGAAGAGCACCGAAAAGGCCTCACGGAAAGTAAAAATGTCCGCGCCGACCTGGTGACTCAAGTGTGATTGGCTGATGATCGCGCCGGCCACGAATGCGCCTAGCGCCAGCGAGACCCCGAATAGTTCCGCCGCGCCCAGCGCGGTTCCCAGGGTAATGGCCAGGATAGCCAGGATGAATAACTCGCGCGAGCGGGTGTGGGCGATCCGTTCGAGAATCCAGGGGATGAGACGCATGCCCACCAAAATCATGATCACCACAAAAGCCGCCGCTTTGAGCAGTGTAAACGCCAGGCCTTGCCAGTCAAAGGCGCCGCCGCCGGTCGCAAGCGTGGGCATTAAAACCAGGATCAATACAGAAAGGATATCTTCCATCACCAGCCAACCAACGGCTGCCTGTCCATGCGAGGTATTCAGTAAGGAGTTATCCATCAGCCCGCGCAAAAGCACAACCGTGCTGGCGACTGAGATCGATAAACCCAGGACAATCCCGGCCACTGGCGTCCAACCCCACCATTGGCTCAAACCAAAGCCAAGCAGCGAGGCCAATATCGTTTGGAGCAGCGCTCCAGGGATTGCAATATCCCTCACGCGCCACAGATCGTTGAAAGAGAAATGTAAACCGACGCCGAACATCAGGAAGATCACCCCAAGCTCGGCTAATTGTTGGATTGTGGCAGTATCGCCGACGAATCCAGGCGTGAATGGACCGATCACGATGCCGGCCAACAGGTAGCCGACGATGGTTGGCAGGCCAATCCGCCGGGCGATCACCCCGCCGAAGAACGCGGCCACCAGGGCTAAAGTGATGGTGATTAATAATGGCGCAGAATGCATTTGGATTAACCTCGATTGGTAGGCGTGTGTTTTTTAGTCGATACCGTGCTCGTCAAGCCAGGCTTTGAGTTGCACGGGCTTGACCGGCAGAGGGTAAGGCAATGAATTAGCCCCTCTTTCCAACAAAGCGCGGTTGCCGGCTGGCATGGCTGAGTGATCCAAGACAAAAACCGGCAGCCAACGCGCTTTGAGCGCTTCCGTCGCGCCAGCCCAGGTGCCGCCCTGGTTGACTTCGCTGGCCACGACGATCGCATGGTCGGCCAGGGTATAGATCAGCCGGTTGCGCCCCAGCGCCGCGCCGGCGTTGAAACCCGCTGACGGGTGAAAAGCGGTGACGAAGCAGGCGTCGCCCCGGTTCAACGCGGGGCGATATTCGCGGTCGCGGATCGCTTTTTCCAGGCTGTCAGCCAGGACGCCGACCGTGTAGCCGCGGTTCTCCAGCGAACCTTTCATACTCAGCGTATCGACCCCGCGAGCGCCGCCAGAATATAAAACCAGCCCGGAAAGCCCGCAGGCGTTACCCACAAACTCGGCGCAGCGCTGCCCGGCTTCGTCGAGGTTGCGCGAACCGACCACGGCCAGCCCAGGTTGGCCGAGCAGCTCATGGCAGCCGGCGTAGAACAACACAACTGGCGCAATCTCCTTAAGTCGTTGGCGAAAGCGTTCAGGGTAGTTGGCATCGGCGCGCGTTAAAGGGTGGATGCCTAGCCCCGCCAGGCGCTCGAGCTCGGTTGCCAGGGCTCCATCGCGCGCCAATAAGCCTGCCAGCCGCTGCGCCTCAGGCCCGGCCAGGTCGAGCGATTTTTGCAGATCGGCAGCCGATAGGCCAGGCAGCGCGCTGGGGCGAGCCAGAGAGGAGGCGGCGATTTTACGCGCCAGCATGTTCCATTCACGCAGAGACAACGGCGCATTTTCCGGGTCGTTGGATAGGCCAAGGTGGGAGCAGAGCAGCAGGAGAGCTTGCGAGTCAGGGGAGATAGGCATGCGCAGTTTCGAATAAAGTGACCACGTTTTCGGGCGGCACATCGGCCTGCAGATGGTTGGCAGGCGCGAGAATGTACCCTCCCCCAGGCGCGAGCTGCGCGATACGCAGTTTGACTTCGTCGATGACATCCTGGCATGAGCCAGGCATGGCATGTGAGATATCGATGCCGCCGAGAAAGGTCACTTGCGCGCCATAAGCGGCTTTGATCGCCGGAATATCGGTGGCGAGTAGCGGTTCGAGTGGATGGATCACGTCCACGCCCAGGTCGATGAATTCTGGGATGAGCTTTGTGATCGCGCCATCGCTGTGCAGCATGACCTTGGTATCAGGGTTGTACTCCTTGATCACCTTGATCAGCCTGGCCAGGCAAGGTTTGATGAATTTCCGGAACATGACTGGGGAGAAGATTGGGCCGCTGTTGCCTGCGTAGTCGTCCCCGGGTAACTCGACCAGGTCAAACCACCTGCCGCCGGCTTGCATTGCCAAGTGCAATAAACCCTCGATGGCGCCGGTGACTCGGTCCAGCAAGGCCTGGGCGAAATCCGGGTTCATGGACATATCCATCAAGAAGTTTTCAACGCCGCGCAGGTCGCAGGCA
>JAYRNN010000188.1:0-3551 GCA_041912175.1 Anaerolineales bacterium
CCTGCGGCGCAGGATCTCCGCCAGCTTGGGGACGTCCCAGGCAATGGCGGCATGCAGGGTTGAGCGATAAAACGCACTGGCATTTTTGGTCAGCAGATCCTCGAGCTCCAGCGGTAAAAAGGCTTTCAGGAAAACACCTTGCTGCGCCCAGGCCAGGCTTTGCTGGCACAACGGTTCGATGGCGTGAAACTGCGCCTCGACATCCCTCGCCAGGCTGGCCATCCCGTCGACCCCATCCAGCAGGATGAACACGGCCTCGAAACCTAAATCCCGGCGGATGAATTCCAGCAAGGCTTCGCAGCGCATCGCCGGTTCCAACTCCAGAGGAGCGGCAGTTTCAATGCCGGTTAGCATGGCCTGGGTTAGATCGCGCAGCTCGTGACGATCGGCAAGGACAGGCAGGAGGTATGAACGGTCCAGTTGAGCGGATAGGCGCGGTGGGTCGCCGGTTTCTTGCAGGAAGCCCAGGTGCAAAGACAGGTCGCCGGGCAGCGCGTCTTGCAGCAGAGCTGCCAGGCGCGCCCGTCTTTCCGGCTTCAGCTCCAGGTAGAGTTCTGGCCGGTAGGCGCACGCCAGCAAGATGTCCGTCGCCGCCGCGCCGGCCAACGCGGTTTTGTGCGCGGCCAGCGACAAAGGTTCGCCTGGGTCCAGGAAAAACGGCAGGTCATAGGCAATTGGGAACTTCAAGCGCTGGCCTTCGCTCAGCCAGCACGCTCGCAGCGTGTAGATGCGCATGGCTGTCTTGCCGCCGCCCGCCGGCGCAAACAACGCCGTAGATTTTTTTTCCCAGGCGATGGCGAACATTTCATGGCCAATTAAATATTCTTGGATATAGGGATCGGTAGATGCTTCGAAACGCTCGAAAGGATGGAAGCTAAAGCCTAAACTATTCAGTTGTAGCGCTTGATCGGGCTTGAGAGACTGGCTATTCATCGTCTACTTCCCTTGCCTCATTTTACAATTGTATGACATTTAATTCATTTGTGCAATTTCGAACGAATAACGATTTCTCACGCGCATCTTACCGTTTTCTCACCCGACATTTAACAGGCGCACGATGCCTTTGCCGCGCTGCGAGACAATATAGATTGGTCGTTTCGGATCCGGCTCCAGCGCCTGGCGCAGCCGCCACAAGGCTGTATCCATGATCCCCTCGACGGTTTTCTGGGCTTCCCAACCAGCCTCGGCTGGGGAGCGTGGCTCGTATGCCAGGCCGCGGTAACCGCGGTAGTACAGCTCTTCCTTGGGGCAGGCGCGGTTGGCGTGCCGATACAGATAGCGCAGGATTGCCAGTGAAGAAGCAGTTAATTCGGGCGCCGCCCAGTAGCCTAAGGTGACCACTTCTCCGGCGGCATCCATGCGCAGGCGCGGCGGGAAACGGCGCGAAATTTCGGCGGTCACAGCCGGCGTAAGCGGTCTGCGCTGCGGTTGTTGCAAGTAGCTATCCAGGTAAGGGCGCAAGAACTCCAGCCAGCCGCGCGGCGCGCCGCCGCCATATTTTTCCAAAAGATCCGCAAAACCGGGATCGGCGCTCAGCCAGGCCAGGCGAAAATTCGCCTGATCACACGCCAGGGCCAGCCGGATATCACAAATCTTCAACAGCAGCTCTTTTGGCCATTCCAGGTCAAATATTTCAAACCTTCGGCGCGCCAGGCCGGTGCTGGTCGAAACCAGGTTGCGCAGCCGGTCCGGCGCCATCACCTTGACGGCAAAGCCTGGTATATCGAACAAGGCCAGCGCCGAGAAAAGCGCCGTCAGCGTCTTGCCCAAAACAGATGGTGTGATGCTGGACCAAGACTCGAGCCCGTCGATCATTACCCACAGGCCGCTGAACCCGACCGCTTTGAGCGTCTGGATCACCGCGGTGAGCTGGCGTGGGTAAGGCGCGTTGGTCGAAACCAGCGCTTTTGGCGGGCGGTTAATAATTTCTTGCACGCACTCCAGCCCAGCAGCGGGCGCATCTTCTTCCAGGCGCAGTAAGAACAGCTCCGGGCTGGTTTGCAGATAGCGATGGACCAGCCAGGTAATCGCCTCCTGCGTCCAATGCGAAGCCTGGCGGAAGCGCGCCGGCTGGCCGGACAGCTTGGTCGCCAGATTCTGAGCTGTTAAATCCAGGATTTCATCCATAAACTGCGCTACTGCGACTTCGCCGTCGATGTCTTTTAGCACCCCGGGCTGCCATTCGACGATCAGCGGCGCGGGGGTTTCGGCGCCGACTTGCTCTTGCACATTCCCGCCCACTGCGGCGAGCAGCGCCAGGCGCAGCGTGGTCTTCCCGGCGCCCTCCTCGCCAAAGACGATGACCGAGCGCATGCCGCGCATCGTCTCAAAACCCGGCGGCGGGACGAAGACCCCTGGAAGCCAGGCGGTCTCGTCTTCCGCTCGCAGGGTGTCGAAATATTCAAGTCCGGATGCAGAAGGATGATCCATCATAGCAGGTTGTCCGCGAGGTCATCGGGCCAGAGTTCAGGGTCATCGGGATGATTTCGAGCGTGGTTTAGCAGTGTACGTTCGCCCAGATCCAGCATGCCGCTTAGCGAGCCGTGTGCCCCTGCCGCCAATCTTCGGTCGGCTGCCAGCCCATCCGGGAAGGCTGGCCGAATAAACAGGCCGGTTAATGTATCTCGGCCAGAGCCGGTCCACGAAACCCGGTTTCCTAGCATCTCGATCAGGTTCGGCTCATTCCACTCCAACCGGATGGCGGTCGCGCTAGCGGGCCAATCCTGACTGAATTCCTTGCTGATCACATTGCTCTTTTGAAGCGCAGCTTGAGCCCGCTGCAACGCTTGCAGCCAGTCCGCGCCTGGCTGATCACGATACACCAGGATCAAAAAAGTAACTTCGAGCCAGGGCGGGCGAATCTGCAGCCACTCCAAAAGCTGGTCGCTGGAAGGCGCGATTCCCTGCGGATATACCGCGCTCTCGGCAGATAGTAGATCGATGACCAGGTTGAATTCGGTTTGCTTCTGAGCATCGCCTGCATCCGCCAGGTTTTTTCCTAAATAACGCAGTCTGAGGATGAGCGCCTGTGCCGACCCCGCCTGCCACTGTAAATATGCAGCCAAGGCATGCCGCTCAATCGGAGTTAAATCGAGAAAGGCGCCCGGATTTTGGACGATAAACCGGATCCAGGCTTCGGCAACCCAATGCGCGATCCCCGCGATAACGTCTGAGGCTGGCAGTTGGTCCGAATAGAGCGGTAGATAAACCGAGAACGCGCCGGCATGCGACGATTTCTCCGCTTGGCGCAGCTCAAACCACAACCGGTTGATGATCAGGTCCCGGTCGCGTGGGTCATTGACCCAAAAACTGGCCGAGTTAAAGGATTTGACCTGCGCCCAGTTTTCGGGCTCGCACCAGGTATCATCGACTAACTCAATCGAAAATGGGTCCTGCGCAAGCACTTTATTATCGAAGGGTCGTTCAAGCCAGGCTTTTACGTCTGGATCTATTTCCGGTTGGACGGGTTTGCCGGGAGTGGTTGGCCAGGTATATTCTCCAGGTAAAGTCAAATTAAATTCTCTAATCATCCATTCTAGCGATTTATAGCG
>JAYRNN010000189.1:0-3997 GCA_041912175.1 Anaerolineales bacterium
GCCTGCCCGGGGGCAGCCTGGTGAATAATACCTCGGTTGCAATCAGCCTGTTTATGCCCACCGCCCTGCTTGGAGGGTATATCTTGGGTTGGTCTGTCGATGGCTGGGCGGGCGCGATCCCACACCGTTGGGTTCCAGCTTATTGGGGAGGGGTTGGCCTGGCTTGCATAGCACTGGCGATATTAGGCGCTCGAGCGCTGTTGCCGATCCTGAATCCTGGCACTTTGCTTGTGCGCGAAGCCGATTTACCTGCCATCGATTGGGTAGAACAGAATATTCCTGAAGGCGAAACGATCCTGATTAACCCGTTTGTTTGGGGATGGGGGGTCTACGCCGGATCGGACGGCGGCTATTGGATCACACCGCTCACCGGTCGGGCTACGCTGCCTCCCCCCGCCATTTATAATTACGATTTCACGCGCGCCATTGCTGAAGGCATCTCGCAGCGTGCACAGACGGCCACTGAACTGGCAACGAAACCTGAAGCCTTGCACGACTTCCTAAACGAACAAGCGATCCGCTATGTGTTCATCGGTGTGCGAGGCGGCCCGCTGTCTGCCAAAGCCTTAAATGAAAGTCCCCTTTTTGAAAGGTTATATGCCCAGGACGGGGCATCTATCTTTAAAGTAAAATAGCAGATCGATTCCTCAAAAAGAACCACCAGCTCAGAACTGTGGTTGCGAACGATTTTGGCGGAACAATCTCGTTTCACAAGCTGGAGATTGCTCCGCCAAAGAACGGCTACTCATGACATATTTGTCATTTTCACTAGAGTGACGCCTTCGGCGTCATGGGCGAATCTCGCAATGACCTCCCTGACTTTGTGAAAACCGTGAAATTGCTCGAGAGAAAATCTTGACAGACTAGTTGGTTGTACGTATAATCCTTTCGCCTGCCCAATGGGCAGGCATTGTATTGGAAAATCAGGCCAATTGACCTTTTTTGTACTTATATCAGGAGAAAGAGCATGCCCCCACATCCAAAGAGAAAACTTTCCAAGGGCCGTCGTGATCGCCGCCGCGCGAATGACGGGTTGGAAGCGCAAAACCTGGTCGCCTGCAGCAATTGCGGTGAGATGCGTTTGCCGCACACGGTTTGCCCCAATTGCGGACATTACAAAGGCCGCGAAGTAATCGCCCAGGAAACCGAAAAGAAAAAGTAACCCATAGCAAGCCTAGAAAAAACCTCCCTCAACGGGAGGTTTTTTCGTGATTAGCGAGGCAACCAAATCGCATCGAAAGGGTTAAAACCTACACAACCTATCTACCGAAAGAGGCAATTATGACCAAAATGACCGCCTTCGTCTTCCCGGGGCAGGGATCGCAGGCGCCGGGTATGGGCAAGGAATTGGCTGATACTTACCCGATCGCACGCCAGGTTTTTGAACAAGCCAATCAAATCATGGGATTTCCAATAGCTGAGTTGGCATGGCATGGGCCAGAAGACAGTTTAAATGAAACAATTAATACCCAACCTGCCCTCTTAGCGCATTCAGCGGCAGTCCTGGCTGTCATTAAGCAGCGTTTCCCAGCATTAAAACCGGCCTTCGTTGCCGGTCACTCCATGGGTGAGCTGAGCGCCTTGATCGCCTGCGAGGCTTTGCCTTTTCCGGACGCCTTGCGCCTGGCTCGCCGGCGTGGAGAATTGATGAAACAAGCTGGCGACAAGAATCCTGGAGGGATGGCTGCCATCCTGGGATTAGATATCCCCACCCTGGAACACGTCTGCCACGCAGCGAGCCGCGGTGACGAAGTCGTCCAGGTGGCCAACGACAACTGTCCAGGACAGGTTGTCATTTCAGGACACAAGCCGGCCCTGGAGCGCGCTATCCAGCTTGCACAACAGGCAGGCGCCCGGCGCGCCAAAGCCCTGGCGGTCAGCATCGCCGCCCACTCGCCCCTGATGCTGGAGGCGCAAAACGAGTTCAGTAAGGCAGTCGCCGCAGCGTTCATCCGAAATCCTACCACCCCGCTCGTTGGGAATGTCACCGCCCGTCCACTGCTTGATTCGGCCCAAATGCAGGCTGACCTGCACGCGCAGCTCACAGAACGCGTGCGCTGGACTGAAACGATCCAATACATGGTCGGGCAAGGCGTTACACAGTTTCTTGAACTCGGGAGTGGGTCAGTGTTGACCGGATTGCTTAAACGCATTGATGATCACGTCACTGGTAGAGCGATCGGGACGGCAAGCGATCTTGAAAAATTAATGGAATAATCGGTCCAAGAATTCAATTCCTACAAGGATTTGTCCCATATCCATGACCCATTTTCATTTGCGGTATAATGAAACCGCCAAAGGAGAACAAGAACATGAGCTTTGAAGGTAAGACTGCCCTTATTACCGGAGCTTCACGCGGCATCGGACGGTCCATCGCAGAGGTGTTAGCCGAACGCGGCGCAGACGTGATCATTGCCGATATTAACGAACCGCTCGCGCAGACGACCGCGCAAGAGATCACCAACGCCACGGGCCGGCGCGCTCTGCCTGTCTTGGTGAACGTGGCTGAGCTGACAAGTTGCCAGCAGATGGCTGAAGCAGCATTAGCTGAATTCGGGAAGATTGATATCCTGGTGAACAATGCGGGGATTACGCGTGATAATCTAATCATGCGTATGGACGAAAAAGATTTCGACCTCGTCATCAATATAAATCTTAAAGGTGTATGGAACTGTTGTAAAGCGGCCGTACGCGCCATGACAAAGCAGCGCTATGGACGAATTGTCAATGTTTCGTCCGTTTCGGGCATTGGCGGCCTTCCCGGGCAGACAAATTACTCAGCCTCCAAAGCAGGCGTAATCGGGTTGACAAAAGCCCTCGCCAAGGAAGTAGCTTCAAGGAATGTCACGGTTAATGCAGTTGCACCAGGCTATGTGACGACCGTCCTGACTCAAGATCTCTCGGAGGATGTAAAGGATTTTGCTTCGCGGATCACACCCATCCAGCGCTGGGCAGAGCCAAGAGAAATCGCCTACGCCGTGGCTTTTTTTGCCTCGGATGAGGCAGCCTATATTACTGGTCAAGTGTTGAGAGTCGATGGTGGAATGCTGCTCGGATAAACCGCGTTGAATTACTATAAACCTGTAGTTTGCCAGGAGGCAAAATGACTGAACCCATCCAGCCGACGGCTGATAAGAAATCAAGACGAAAGAAAGCCCAACCGATCATTCCCGCCGGCGAGTACGCCGATGGCCCAGGTAAAACAACCATCGCGCCAGACGTGCTCCTAACCATCGCCCGCTTATCAGCCTTGGAGACGCCTGGTGTGAGCCGGATGAGTCCTGTTCCGGGCGGCGTTTCGCGCTTGCGACGCGGCGCCGGTGAAGGGGTAATTTTGGAAATCGATAATGATTACGTCACAACTGACCTGTACGTCGTGGTGCAAAACAACGTGAATATGCGTGAGGTCAGCCGAAATATTCAGCATAATGTAACTCGGGCAATTGCGGACATGGTGGGTATGCAAGTAGGACGCGTTAATATCCACATTGAGGATATCGACTTTCCAGTGGAATGAGGCATACAAACCCATGAAACCCCGCACCAAGGCGCGCAGTGTCGCCCTGCAGGCCCTTTACGAAATCGACATCGCCGGGCATGTTCCTCTCCTGGTGGTTCAAGAGAGAGTGATGGATGCGGCATTGGATGAAGAGCTGACCGAGTTTGCTGCCCGAATCGTTGCAGGCGTCTGGCCGATGGTAGAAACGTTGGATGCGTTCATCGCCGAGAACGCTCCAGAATGGCCATTAGATCAGGTGGCGACCATCGATCGTAACATTTTACGGATAGCTTTGTGGGAATTTGCTGTAGATCGTAAGACTCCACTAAAAGTCGCGATTAATGAGGCAGTCGAGCTTGCAAAAGTATATGGTTCCGATAGCTCGCCTCGGTTTGTAAATGGTGTATTAGGAAGTCTTTCCAGCCGTTTGAATGAGATCAAACAAGCTTTGGAGCGAAATCCACCGGTCCAACTTCAAATAAATCAGGAACCGACTGA
>JAYRNN010000190.1:0-9828 GCA_041912175.1 Anaerolineales bacterium
CCGGGTGTAACAATGGTGTCGTTATTCAGAAATATCAAGCTGTCTCCGCTTGCCATTGCCGCACCCTGATTGTTGCCATGTGCGAACCCCAGATTGGAATCATTCAGAATAATCTTCAAAGCTGGATTGGCCAAGGCCATCGCGTTTAACATCTCTCGAGTGCCATCGCTGGATGCATTGTCAACCACAATGACTTCATAGTCCAATCCAGATGTTTGAGAAAAAATGCTTTTCAAGCATAAACGTGTGTAATTGATGTTATTGTAGGTAAGAATAATAATGCTGGTTTTATTGAGTGATATTTTCTGCACAGATGGATCTGCGGAACGAGTAACATGTTTTAATGCATCTGGCAGAACCAGCACATAAGGACGACGACCGCTAACTTTCGGCGCCCTTTGTAAAAAGACTGAAGTCGGATGCGCGCTGTTAGATAGGCCGAGGCTTTCACGTAGTCGGCGCGCCATGCCAGGCAAACCTTCAGTACTCATAATTTGCGCAGCTCGGACAGGCGCCCAAGCAACCCGTTCTCGAAAGCTGCCCGGCGGCGTCAGGATCATCCTCAGATTGACCCAGCTTTGTTCAATGACTTCTGTTGAACGAGGCAGCCTGGCGATAGGCCTTTCGGCCGGTAAAAGGTTCTCAAAATAGGTCTCCAAGTGGGCCGTATTTTGCGACAGCAGCCACCCATCCTTAATCGTTTTTTGGGCGTTGACCGACATTTCATACCGCAAGTCCGGATCTTCAATTAATTGAGAAAGTTTCTCGCTCCATTCCTGTGGGGATGTTGCCAGATAGCCATTCTCACCTTGCTTAATGATTTCTTCGTATGGCGGCAGTTTGCTATACACCCCTGCAAGCCCCAGCGCGCTATACTCCAGATACTTTAAAGAACTTTTGCTGCGATTAAAGGGATGATCTTCCAATGGAGCGATCGCGATATCACATATTTCTTCGGACAAATAGTTCGCATATGCGGCGTAATCGTATAAAGCAAGCGGAACCTGCTGGACATTTAGTTGTTGCTGTAAAATCTCGGGCGGGCGAGGTCCCCAAATTTTTAAAAGCACCCGATCTCCAAAACGTTTTAAGATTTCTAGCAGAGCAGGGCCGATGAGTTCCAGGTCAACCTGGTGGGTGTTACTGCCGATATAGCCTATGATAACAGGGGCCCCTTTATCGGTTACCGGCTTAGGCGGACGGACACGCCAAATGTGATCATTCAAGTAATTGGGTAACAAGGTCGTTTTGGGGTTAAAGGTGCGCAGATAATCACATAAGCGCGGCGTGCTGGCGCTCAGCAAATCAGCATCGAGCATTCCCTGCATCATTGGCAGATAAGCATCGGCATAATATCGGTTATTATAGTCGGGGTGGTTATAAGGCAGTTCCAATAATAAATCATCCAGGTCGAAGATCAAGGGGACGCCAGAAGCGCGTGTGCGTTCCCATATATCTTGATAAGCCTTTGTCAAACGAGGAAAATCGCGCTGGATAATGACCAGGTCCGCGGCTGAAACCAACCTGGAAGAGACTACTTCCATACGGTTGCCGGGAATCACTTTGTACCCAGCCTGCTGGGCCGGGCCGATAACCCTGATCATTGGCAGAGAATGTTTCCAAGGATTCAGAGTGTACAGGACGATCGTCCGATACGCGCGTTTCGATATAGCCAAGTTCTTCACCAGGAAGCACGTGTCAAAGAAAGTATAACACGTGCTTCCCTTACAAGGAAAAAAGTGGTTCTTTGGGGTTATTGCGGGCGGCTTCGTCGTCCGCAATAACCCCAAAAACCCATTATCCCGTATTGACGTTATTTAGGTATGATCTGGAAACTATTTAACCGATAGAGGGGCAAAGCTGCATTCTATGGCAACATTCAAGCCATCGCTGACTTCAGCGCAGATGTAATACAGTCCGGGCGTCACACCTGTGGTGTTCCAATAGATCGTCTTGGCGCCTGTATCGCTGCCGCCAGTTGTTGTTGGATCTCTGAAAGTCAGCGGCAGATACACCTTGGACTGGTTCGCAGGAGGCATCGAGGGTGTATAGACTGTCACACGATTTTGGTTATAAACCTGGCGGTTCGTGGTGTAGTAAAGGGTAACAGTCAAATTAGCAAAGGATTCATTGCTTTGGATTTGAATGGGAAAATTCTGGCCGCGCGCGACGCTATCCACCTGGCTCAGGGTGATCGAGTCAATGATCTGATTCATAACGGCATTCGTCGTGTTTTCATTGGGATCGAGGCGCAACCAAACAGCCGGATCGTCAGTCCAATGACGCGAATGGCAATTGCCATTCCCAACCCAATCTTCAGTTGTACCTGACGGTCCGTCATGCAGGTCTACGACGATCGTTTGCCAGCCCGGATCGAAGACAATATCGTTTGAAACATTAATACACCACTGGTTCGGATCGTTATTATCGTACGTCTTCCACAACCACCGCAAGGCCCAACCGTTATTGATATCCTGGATCATACCATCCGACTGGGTGTGGAGAGTCAGGTAACGGTAAGCGCTGGTGTCTATCGTGGCGCTGGGCATGGTTAACACGAGCTGTGGATCACTGGCATAAGCGCCGGTGCCGATTTGGGTGAGGCAATCACTTGACAATTGCGAGGGTGGGAGCGTAGAGAGGTAAATCGAGCCGTTCTGGAAATAGTAATTCACACATCGGGTACCATAGGACGGGTCAGTAACCAGGTCTTGGGCGTCATTCATTGACCATGTCAGGCTGGCGCCGCTGTTATAAGATGGCCTTTGAATACTGACCAGGGGCGCTCCATTAACCACCAAAGGCTGGCTCGACCAGGAAACATTTCCAGCGGCGTCTTTCATGCCGATATAGTATTGGCCAGCCTCCCAGCCCTGAACATCCAGGGTATAAGCGCCTGAACTGCCATCTACCGACCCAACTTTAAAATCCATGCTTTTGGCATTGATACCCACCCAGATTTCCATCGTGCCGGAAGTTGAAGTCCAGGTAAGATTCGTATTGACCGGAGTGCAATCTGTCAAACGCACCCAATCTACAGCAAAATTAATCCCGCTGCGTGTGGTGGGATCAAAGCGTAGACCGCGCCAGTACGGAACACTATTCCAGGCAGTATTGCTATTAGCGGCATCGAAGTTTGTTTTTAGATCGATGCTATAAAATTGCCAACCCGTGCTAGGGATCGTGATGCTTTTGGTAACTCCAAATTGCCCATTGCCTAAATATTTATCCGCAAACCAGAAGATGCGCATATTATCCGAGGTGTTCGTCTCGACTTTCATGCGCGTGTATAGGCAGTGATACTTGGCTGCGTCGATCGGAAACACACTCCCAGAACGCACCGGGATATTCAGAGAGTCAATCGATGATTGATAACCGGGGAAAATTGTATAGAACTGGGCATCGGTAGACGCCGATTGGGCTGAGAAAATGCCGTTTTGTACTGAAATATTGGTCAGGTGCTGCACCACGTTGGATTCATTCAGATACCGGGAAATATCCGAAAACTCGAGCATATTCCAAGGATCTGTGAGCTCGCGAGTGGCAAACTCAATTCCTTCCTTAACCGTAGAGGGAGAAATTGATACAGCTAGCGCGTTATCAATGCTAGATGGTATTGGTTCCTGAGCGAGAGGGGCAGCGAGGACGGGGGATGCGAATCGTAGAGAGCTGAATGATATGGCTAGGATCAGCGCCAGGATAATAAACCTTTGAATAATTTTTATCTTTTGTAACGTTAAATTCATTTTTTACTCGCAGTGCGAGTAGTGGCAACCAAATTCCTGCTCGATCGATGTGCTTCAACTCTGTAACGCCTCAGGGAGTGGAAAACCACCCAGCCTCGCGGTGATCAAAAAACTTTTTTGGATATTATTCAGTTGTAATGTTGCGATTCTACGAACATCCTCAATTTGTTGTGCAACCGCGACCAGTGTATCACTTCTTTTTATTGCAGTATCTTGGTTTTGTGCAGGATATTTTTCATAGATCGTCGAGCGGTATTTTAACGCATTTTCGCGTTTTTGCAAAGTGCTATCATCAAACTGAGCGCCAAATCGAAAACGATACTCACAACTCGGACGCGAGAAATGTTGGAAATGATACCGATTGGCAAGACGGATCAAAAAGTCCCAATCTTCGAAGAGCTCCAGGTCTTCTTCATAATTGCCTGCTTCATCAATCAGTTTGATGTGATGCATAAAAGACATGATTGGGATCCAGTTATCGATCAGCATCTCATCGAGTGAGAATGGCTTATTTGCAAAGCGAATCCGATCGATAACGACTAAATCCTTCTGAGATGACTCTGCCCAACATAAAGACTTATTCGCATCGGTATAGGCAATCGGATTTTCAGCCTGGAGCGTGGCAGCATGGTGAAGCATTTCCAGGTGGAGTGGATAGACAATATCATCATCATCCAGGTAAGTGATCCACTGTCCATGCGCTTTGTTTAATCCGGCATTGAGCGCCGCTGCTCGTCCGATGGGGGCCTGGAAATCAAGGTATGTGAATTTTAGTAACCCGTCAAATTCTCCCAGCAATGGAGCGATATCCGCGCCGCCATCGTTGATAACCACTACTTCAAAATCACGCAGACTCTGGTTAGCCAGGCTATTGAAGGCCTGTTTAAGCAGATAGGGGCGGTCTTTTGTGCGCACGATGACGGAAATTCGCGGAGAATGGGTAATATGGCCTGGCGTCTGGCGCGGCAAAGGCGCTTGAATCGAAAAACGCGCTACTCGATCATAAAATATTTTCTCGTTTTTCAGCATCCATTGGACGTGGTCGATCTTTTGCTCGGCAAAAGTCCGGCTGCCATAGTGATACATAAAACATCCGGGGACAACTGCAAGTTTATAACCAGCCATGCGGGCTCGCAGGCAAAAATCATCATCTTCATAATTGCCCAACCCAAAAGCGCTGGTCATACCGCCCAAATGATCGAAAACTTGCTTACGCAGCATCACGCAGAAGAAAACCAGACGATCCGGGACGTAGTAGAACCCAGTTCGGACAGCGACCTGTTGGGCGTACTGCTGGAAATTTTCGGCGGTCACATTTTGTGCAGCAAGATCGAGCTGTGGACCTTCTCCAACATAATTCGTTACCGGGCTGACTACAGCCAACGCAGGCTCTTGCCGGAAGGCATCTACCAACCGGTCGAGCCAGGCGGGCGTCGCCATCATATCGCTATTGCCAATCACTAAAAATTCCCCCCGCGCTTGCGCCGCTCCCTGGTTAATTCCTTGCGCGAACCCGACATTGGTAACATTTTCGATTAATGTCAGGTCGGGATATTGCTGAACCAGCTGGCGCAGGATAGGTAAAACGCCATCCGTGGATCCATTATCAACCAAAATGACTTCAAAACGTACTCCTACCGGCGCTTGATAAAGGCTACGAATACAGCCTGGCACGAAACCGATCCCGTTATAGATCGGCACGACGATACTCACCAGCGGGTCTGGCTGAAGCCTGGAGTGTAATTTAATTCCTGAAAAATCGAAAAAGGGGTTCTTCAAGAGAGCCTCAATTTGATACTGGGCTTGTGGATCGGGCCGAGGTTTCGGTCTAAAAAGTTGAAGCAACCGTTTTGCGCTGCGCCGGAAGAAAGATACCGGCCCTTCGATCTTCCACACGGAAGCAGCGTGTTGTGAAATGTCTTTATAACGATAGCGAATCGCGCGTAGCTGGATGCCAGGCATAGCCGAATTATGTCGCCGGTTGGTGTATACACGATAAGGCCGCTCGATAAACCGTGCCCCACTCATGCGCATGGCGCGACATCCGCCAGTTTTCATCCACCGTTTGATAGGCGGCGTTACCCATTGCCTGGCGAAGCTGCGCATCTTCGATCAAGCGAGTCAGGCTGGACTCCCATTCCTTCTCATCGCTAGCCAGAAAACCGTTCCAACCGGTCTTTACCAGTCCTTCATAGGGTGTAACGCGACTGTAAACACCGGGGATACCCAAGGAACTATATTCTAAAAATTTAATCGCACTCTTACTGCGATTAAATAGGTTATCACGTAACGGAGCAACGAAAAGATCACAATCCTGCCGAGAAAAGAAGCTTGCAAACTGCAGATAGTCGGGGAATTTCTCTGCCGGGAATTCGACATTGGGCAGTCCCTCCAGCTCCGGAGGACACACCCCCCAAAAACGCAGGCGTAGTCTATTCCCGTAACGCAGTAACAACCGGCTGAGAATCGGTGTGACAAGTTCCAGGTCGGGGAGGTGCGTCTTTGTGAGCCCGCCCATATATCCGATGACCAAGGAGGCTTGTTTTCCGGATCGGCTTCTCGGTTGAACTCGCCAGATACGATCATCCAAGTAATTAGGTAGCACCCAGGTATTCGATTTGTATGCCCGGGCATATTCAGCCAGGGCCAGGGTGCTGACAATCACTCCATCGGCGCGGCGCATCGCATCTAACATTAATGGGCGAAATGCTGCATAATAATCCTTCTCTGGATGCTCGTCTGGTAGTTCTGTCAACAAATCATCCAACTCATAAAGGATTGGCTTTCCGGTTGCATCAGCCCAGGTAATCACCTGCTGATAATATGCCTCATACCGTGGAAAATCGCGCTGGATAAGTGCCACTTGCGCATCATCTGGTAGGTTCAGCGATGGCTTCGGCTCCCAATGCATGCCCTCAAGAACCTGAATACCCGAACCCATGTGAGAGGCAGGGCCAACCGCGCGTAGATGCACACACGCGGCGGTCCAAGGGTCGGACGAATATAACGCCACCTTGAGCAGTTCCTGGGCGTCCGAGAGCACTGGCGGGCTTGCAACTGAGGCCGCTTCATTCTGATGCGCCTGATCCGCAATATCAGATTGGGAGACGGAAACACCTGGCTCGGTTTTTGATCGCCTCCCAAATAAGTCTCCGCGCGTGATTTTGCGAAGCGTATCAAAACCCCAGATTAAGAGCTTACTCCGTGTACTGCCCTCAGGCGCCAGGCGGGGCTGCACGCGCTGGAAAGCCTGAAACATACGCCAGGTGCGGCTGCTTTGGATCGCCATCCAGTGGTTATGCCAATCGAGAATTTGGGTGGACATTTCGTTCACCTGGCGGGTGAGCAATTGAACCTCTTTCTGTAATGCAAGCAACTCCGCCGTCTGGCTGTTCAGTTGGCTGAGCTCTTTCTCCTTATGAGATAATTCTTCGCGTGTGTCAGAAATTGTTGCCCGCAGGTCCTGGCTCTCTCGGGAATTCATCCAGACCCTGCGCTCGTAGTCTCGCACGACAGACGGAAAATCCTTTTCTGCCTTGCGAAATCGAATTGCCCAGGGTGAAATTGATTCCGCGCTAAACTCAAGCTCTCGAAAGAAACCTTGTCGGGCAAATACTTCAGCCCAATCTTCAGGCGGGTAAGGACTGCGAGTAGAAATGTCTCTGAAATTATTAGGCGTCACCACAAAAAGAATATCATCCGTATACCGACACAAATTCGCGATCGCTGCCTGGGCTTCCGGCCAGGCCAATCGTTTGAGCGACTCTAAAGAGATGATCAGATCATACCGCCTGGGCAAGGGCTCAAAGAGCGACGCTTGCCAGCAGAACGATCGCAAATGATCTGGGATCTGCTCGATACCAAATGAATTGGGGTCAACTCCAAATGCTTCAATGCCACGAGAGCGCAAGCAATCGACTAACAACCCATATGCGCAACCCGCGTCAAGCACGGAACCAGGTTGAATCTTACTGGCAATCCGACTCGCAATGACATGAAAAGCCTTCTCCCACTCACTATCCGGTTGATAAGGGCGACAGGCATCGTAAGAGGCAAAATATGTCTCAAGGGAGTGGGTTGTTTGATCGATTAGCATCAGATAAATTATAAGCGCGACGACTGCTTGACGATTAAAGGTCAGGCAGTTTTTTGTTCGTCAGAAAATACCAAAAATGTTCGCGCCGGGAACCTGGCGGCATCAACGCAATCCGCACACGCCACATCGCCCGGGTTAGTTTTACGGCTCGGCTGTTGTACAACTCATCATAGCGCCGGTGCAAGTCTTGTATTTGCTCTTCTTTTTGCCGTCCGAGGAGATGCTTCTCTTCATCTTTCTGTTGCAACAATCGGTCTTTCTGCTGCAGCAATCGGTCTTTCTGCTGCAGCAATCGTTCGTTCTCCTGGAGGATGTGAGCTTTCTCTTCTTCCGTTTGCTTTAATATTCGTTGCTTCTCGTCTTCGGTTTGTTGCAACAATAATTTTTTATCTTCTTCTTGCTGCTGCAAAAGGATATCTTTCTCTGCATCTTTTAGCTGCAAATTGTGTAGCGCCTGGGCTGACTCAGCATTTTGTTTCTCTAGCTCACTCTGCCACTCTTGAATTTGGGTAAGCATGCCGACAAAAGTCTGCCGATTTTGTTGGCTATCTGGCCTGGTTTTCTGCGCATCAGCGACGACACGCTGGTAGACGGCGCGCCATTCCTGGGCATGAGCAGACAATCGCCATTCCTGAATGACGGTTTGGTAAGCCTGCCTGCCCATCCGAAAACGTAGGTCGGGATCATCAATAAGCTGATGCAGGCAGCGCTTCCAGTCAGAAGCGGACGCCAGTAGCCCATTCTCACCGTGCCTGATGCAAGAAATGTAGGCAGGTACCTGGCTATAGATCCCCGGCACGCCCAGGGCGCTATATTCCAAAAACTTCAAAGGGCTTTTACTCCGGTTGAAACGGTTATCGGTTAGCGGCGCCAGAAAGAGATCGCAGGTTTGCGTTGCAAAATAACTGGCAAATTCGACATAATCGAGGATTCGCAATGGCGTCCACAGCACGTCGGGCCGATCACGCAGCCCATTGGGCGGTTGGATGCCCCAAAAACGCAGGGTAACCCTTCCTTCGTAGTCCTCGAGAAGCTCCTGCAAAACTTCAGCCAGCATTTCCAGGTCCGCAGTGTGGGATGTGGTGCCCATATAGCCCACCACAATGGGTGCGTCGTCGGCATGCCGGTCAGACTTTTCTGCCGGCGGCTGAAGCTTCCAGATATGATCCGCCAGGTAGTTTGGCAATAGATAGGCGTTTGGGTTGAACAAACGCAGATAATCGCATAATGCCGATGTACTGGCAGTTACCGCATCGGCCTCTATAATCGCCTGCAAAGTTGGCAGGATTGCCCGAGAGTAATAATGAATTGGCCGGTCAGGATGGTCTTCTGGTAAATCCAACAGCAGGTCGTCAGCCTCATATATAATCGGTTTTCCTTGTGCACGCGCCAGAGAGACCACCTGTTGAAAAGCATTTTCCCAGCGGGGAAAATCACGCTGAATGACCACCAAATCTGCCTGTGAGACTCTTCCTGGCTCGATCTCGTGCATCGAGTTCCCATGGATGAAGCGGAAACCAGCCAGGCGCAGTGGTTCAGCCAGGCGCAGAACGGGTAAAACATGCTCCCATGGATAGGCTGTATAACCAACCACAGTGAGGGGAAACGAGGGGCTTCCTGGTATTTCCATCAAATCAGACGCTTAATCGATCGCCATTGCCAAGGAGAGGCTATCTTCCCAATTTGGAAGACAAAGCCCAAAACCATGCGAGAATTTCCGGCAGTCCAGAGCGGTAAAAAACGGCCTTTTGGCTGAGGAAGGGAAATCAGCCGTCAGCGCCGGCAGAAGCTCCCTGGCGAGTTGTTCTTCGGGGTGTGGGTCGTTGCGGAGAATTGCTCTTGCCCATTCAAGACGGCTCGCATACCCGCTGCCTGCTAAATGATAGATCCCACGCCGTTCTTTGAACCAGGCAGTTGGCTCCCCAACGAGCGGATTGACAGCCATGGCGAGAGCCTGCGTAGAAATTTCCGCCAGCATGCGCGCCC
>JAYRNN010000191.1:0-11253 GCA_041912175.1 Anaerolineales bacterium
AGACCAAATGCAGCCGGGAGGCTGACGGTGATTTCGGGCATCCGGCTACCCTGCACCGCTTTGGTTGACCGAGCGGTTTTCGCGCTGGCGCTCAGATCGGCGCCGCATACGAGACAACGCGCCGCGTCTTCACTGACGCGCGTCCCACAGGTGGGGCATAGTTTGGTTGGTTTTGATGATTTTTCTGGACTCATATTTTTCTTTTCAGACAATGAGGCAGGCGTTGAATTCTGCCTGCCAATCCAGGCGATTATACCACCTTACCAAGCGTGTCCAGGGCAATTTGGCGTGGTATACTCCGCTTACCGATGTCCCCGACCAGCGTATATTTACACATCCCTTTTTGCCTGCATCGCTGCGGATATTGTGATTTCAACACCTATGCCGGCCTGGATGGGCTGATTCCCCAATACGTAGGCGCGCTGTGCGCCGAAATTGATATTGTTGCCGCCGCCGGCGCTGCAGGAGGAGTACGCATGCCGGTGCATACGGTTTTCTTTGGCGGCGGAACGCCTTCGCTCTTAACGGCTGGCGAGCTGCAGAAAATCTTAAGCGCCCTACAGACGGGTTTTGATCTGTTGCCCAATGCTGAAATCAGCCTGGAGGCCAACCCGGGTACCCTTCAATTACCTTACCTGAAGGACTTGCGTCATCTGGGCGTTAATCGCCTAAGCCTGGGCGTGCAATCAGCTAACCCGCAAGAGCTGCGCTTGCTTGAACGCCAGCATGATTATGCGGATGTGATCCAATCTGTTTCGTGGGCCCGCCAGGCTGGTTTCACCAACTTGAATTTAGACCTGATTTTTGGCCTGCCATCCCAGTCATTGATAAGCTGGCAGCGAACTTTAGAACTTGCGCTTGGACTGCACCCGGAGCATTTTTCCCTGTATGCGTTGACATTAGAACATGGGACGCCCCTGGAGCATTGGGCACGGCGCGGCCTGGTTAACGAGCCCGACCCCGACCTGGCTGCGGATATGTATGAATGGGCCGCAGACTACCTTGCTCAGGCCGGGTATGTGCAATATGAAATATCGAATTGGGCCATCCGGAGAGATGGGGAACTTTTAGCCTGCCGGCATAATCTGCAATACTGGCGCGGGTTGCCTTACCTGGGGCTGGGAGCCGGCGCGCACGGGTATGCCGCACACCAGCGAACGGCGAATGTCTTGGCGCCCGCGGCGTATATCCAACGCTGCTTGCAACCTGTCGAAGAATCTGCGCATAGGCGAGAGTTTCCGGGAACCCCGGCCACACAAACCCTCACACATGTCGATCGACAGGCTGAGATCGGCGAGACGATGATGATGGGCCTGCGCCTGGTAGAGGAAGGAATTTCTGATGCTTCATTTAATGAACGTTTTGGTCAAACCTTGCGCCAGACATTCGATTCACAGATCGAACGTTTGACCCGTCTGGGCTTGCTAGAATGGGCCGGCCAGGATGAAAGCATTCTCCGCCTCAGCAAGCGCGGGCGTTTGCTGGGCAACCAGGTTTTTATGGAGTTCATTTAGAAGTTTATTTCCCCGCATTGAAAAAATATAATTATCCCTGTCGCTGCAGCAGCATGAGAGCCAATGTGCGCAGTGCTTCGCCGGCCTCTCCACGTGGGTGGGCCTTGTCGAGCGCGGTCAGTGCGGCCTGGGTCAGCTCATCAGCTTGCGCTTGCGTATAGCTGCGAGCGCCTTCCATTTCGAGCTGGTTTGCCAGGCTGCTCACTTCTTCGTGCTTAACCGGCCCGCGGGCCCAACGTTGCGCAAACGCTCCACCTAAGTTCAGCCCGTACAGGACGGGCAGGGATTTCTTACCGGAAAGTAGGTCGCTTTCAGTGGATTTCCCGGTCAGGGCGGTGTCTCCCCAGATGCCTAATAAATCGTCCTGTGCCTGGAAAGCCAATCCAAGCGACCAACCAAATTGGCGGTAGTCCAAGCATACACCCGGTTCTGCGCCGGCTACCAGCGCGCCGATATGGGCACAAGCGGCCAGCAAGGCGGCCGTTTTTCCTCCGACCATCGGCCAATACGCGTCCAGGGTGAGGTCGCCGCGCGCCTGATAAGAAATATCCAGATATTGCCCCTGGGTCAGGTTCAGGCAGGTATCATGCAGCGCCTGGCTGGCTTGAAGGGCGATTTGCGCTGAGGCGCTATCTGCCAGGCGTAGGATCGCCAGGTGAGCCAGGGTGAACATCGTATCGCCGGCATTGATGGCTTGCGGGATGCCCCAGCGCGCCCAAACGGTCGGCCGGCCGCGGCGCAGCGGGCTGTTATCTTCGATATCATCGTGAATAAGCGAAAAATTGTGAATCAGCTCGACCGCCGCTGCGGCAGGTAAAGCCTGTTCCCAGGCGGTCCCGGCAGCCGCACAGGTCAGTAAGACCAGCAGTGGCCGGATACGCTTGCCGCGTGCCTCCGGACCAGCGCCCGGACCTGCCCAACCCAGGTGATAGGCCAGCATATGATGGAGTTCTTCCAGGCCAGCGCCATTGGCGGGGGCCAGACTGGACTTCAGCTCCTGCTCGATTGCAGGCTGCATCTGTTGGATGAATGTATTGAGGCTCATAATGATGTATGGACGCAGTGACGCTAAGATTCTTAGGATGGACTCAGTTCATGGTTCTTAGTCGGAGTGGGTGAGCGGGGTGGATTTCAACTGAGCCAGGTTGCCTGCTCCGCAAACGAACATAGCCACCTGGATTTCACGTTGAATGTCATTGATCATCTGAATGACGCTCTCCAGAGAGCGAGAGGCTGCTTTAAGAAATGGGCCTGCCATGCCGCCCAGGCTGGCTCCCAGGGCGATGCATTTGGCGATATCCACGCCGGTGCGTAAGCCACCCGAGGCAAAGATAACCAGACCTGGCGCGGCCCTACGGACGTTAAGGATTGTCTCGGCGGTTGGATTACCCCAATTAACGAAGGCTGCGGCCAGGCGCGCCTGGCTTTCGCTTTTGGCGCGGTGCATCTCCACCTGCGACCAGGATGTACCGCCCGCCCCGGCTACGTCAATTGCCGAAATACCGGCCTCCGCCAGCCAGCGGGCATCTTGTTCCGAAAAACCCCAGCCGACTTCCTTGGCTATCACCGGTACAGGCAGTGAGCTGCATACTGCTTCTACTCTCTTTAACAGTCCAGAAAAATGTACATCGCCTTCTGGTTGGACAGCCTCTTGCAGAGCGTTGAAATGCAAGATTAAGGCGTCTGCCTGGATCATATCAACGGCGCGCTGGCAGTCTGCCACACCATAGCGATAATTGAGCTGCACTGCGCCCAGGTTGGCAAATAGCAAGATATCGGGCGCGACCTGGCGCACCTGAAAAGTTGCGGCCAGGTCAGGGTGATCGATGGCAGCGCGCTGTGAGCCCAACCCCAGCGCAATCCTGGCGGACTGAGCGGCCTCGGCCAGAGTGTGGTTAATCGAAGCCGCTTCAGGCGTCCCACCCGTCATCGAAGAAATCAGCAATGGCGCCTGCAGGCGCTTACCAAACAGGCTTTGTGCTAAATCCACCTCCCCCAGGTCTCGTTCTGGCACAGCCTGGTGGATAAAGCGGTAGCGTTCCAATCCCGTGGTTAAACCGGATTGGACATCTTCTTCTAGATTGATCCGAATGTGATCGGATTTTCGCGCACTGATCTGGCTTCGGTCGGTCATATATTCTCGATAGAGAAACGAAAGCAAAAAAACGATGCTTGCGTAACTAACCCTGCGTGCCGGTGTTCTGACAAGGTGAAACTATCTTACCAGTCTGAGCAAGCCCTGTCAATCAGGTTCAGGCGGCCTTTGGCGTAGACTTGACAGATTGGGCGACGTGATTACAATTGTACAAACTTTGAAGGAGGTCTATTCTATGTCTGACACTTACGAACAGGTAAAAGTCATCATCGTCGATTTGCTGGGAGCGGATGAGAGCAAAATCACTCCCGTGGCGCGTTTTCGTGAGGACCTGGAAGCTGACTCGCTGGATCTGGTCGAACTAATCATGGCCTTTGAGGACAAGTTCGGCGGTGAAATTTCTGATGAAGATGCTCAGAAAATTACCACGGTCGGCGAGGCGGTCACTTATATCGACGAACGTATGATTAAATAAAGCGCTTGCTTGATTCGCATGAAACAGAAAACCCGCCTTACCAGCGGGCTTTCTGTTTAAGACAGGTACAATTCATAAACTAAAGTAAACCGGGAATTTCTTCGGGATGGCGAGCCACTTTTACGCCAACCTTTTCCAGGGCTTTAACCTTATCGGCCGCCAGACCCGAGCCGCCTTCCACAATCGCGCCGGCATGACCCATGCGTTTGCCGGGAGGCGCAGTTTGCCCGGCGATAAAGCTGACTACGGGTTTCGTCAGGTTGTCAGCGATGTAATCAGCCGCCTTTTCCTCATCGCTGCCGCCAATTTCGCCGATCATGACCACTTTCTCGGTGAAGGGGTCCGCTTCGAACATCTCCAGGCAGTCAATGAAGTTGGTGCCATTAATTGGATCGCCGCCGATGCCAACACAGGTGCTGACGCCCATGCCGGACAGTTTCAAGGCATACATCACCTCGTACGTAAGGGTGCCGGAGCGCGAAACCACCCCAATGTTGCCGGGGACAGCGATATTTCCCGGGATAATGCCGACTTTTGCCGCCCCTGGAGTGAGCAGGCCGGGACAATTAGGTCCTACCAGACGTACCCCTTTTTGATCAATGTAGTTACGTACGCGCATCATGTCCTGCACCGGAATGCCTTCCGTGATACAAACGATCAGAGGAATGCCCGCATCGGCTGCCTCAAAGATAGCGTCCGTGGCAAAACGCGCTGGGACGAAGTTGATGATGGCGTTGGCGCCTGTGATTTCGGCGGCGTTCTTCACCGAATCGAAGACGGGGACTTTTCCCTCTAAGACCCATTCTCCGCCTTTACCGGGGGTGACGCCCCCAACGACATTGGCGCCATAGTCCCACATTTGTTTGGTGTGAAACAGGCCCTCATTGCCAGTGATGCCTTGTACGAGCAGGCGTGTATTTTTATCGACCAGGATGCTCATGATGTTTAGCTTCCCTTCGCCACGGCGACAGCCTTTTGGGCGGCTTCAGCCAGGGTATCTGCAGTGATCATTTTAGCGTTGGACAGGATTTTTCGACCCTCTTCGGCGTTGGTGCCCACCAATCGGGTGACCATTGGGACAGAAGTCTTGACTTCTTTCAAGGCTGCAAGGATACCGCGCGCCACCTCGTCGCCGCGAGTAATCCCGCCAAATACATTGAACAGAATCGCCTTGACATTTGGGTCCGAGAGGATGATGCGCAGTGCAGCAGCCACTTTTTCGGCGTTGGCGCCGCCGCCGATGTCGAGGAAATTGGCTGGCTCGCCGCCGTATAGTTTGATGAGATCCATAGATGTCATCGCCAGACCAGCGCCGTTGACCATGCAACCGATGCTGCCATCGAGTTTGATATAGGACAATCCATATTTACGAGCTTCTGTCTCAGATGGAGCTTCTTCATCTAAATCGCGTAACTCTGCCAGGTCTGGATGGCGGAAAAGAGAATTATCATCGATGACCATTTTCCCATCCAGGGCAACCAGGCGATTATCCGCGGTGATCACCAGAGGGTTGATTTCTGCCAGGGTAGCATCGTCATCAATATAGGCCTGCCATAAGCCACGCGCAATTTGAATAAAGGTGCGCCAGTGGTCCTTTGGCAGGTCAATACCGATTGCCAGGTCGCGCGCCTGGTAATCGCGCAGACCCAGGAGTGGATCAATATGGACTTTTATTATTTTTTCAGGTGTAACCCGGGCGACTTCTTCGATCTCGACCCCGCCAGCGGCAGATGCCATCATCACCGGTTTGCGCGCCGCCCGGTCGTTGGTGATGCCCAGGTAGATTTCACTTTGGATGCCGGCAGCTTCATCGACCAGTACTTTACGCACCGGCAATCCCTTAATCTCCATGGCCAGGATTTGCGTGGCGACTTCACGGGCTTCCTCTGGAGATTTCGCCAGGCGGATGCCGCCAGCCTTACCCCGTCCTCCAACCAGCACCTGGGATTTAATAACAACGCGGCTACCCAGTTCTTCGGCAATTACTTTTGCTTCTTCTGCGGTAGCCGCCACCCTCCCCCTAGGGATCGGGATGCCATACCTGGCAAAGATTTGTTTGGATTGGTACTCATGTAGCTTCATGCAGGCTCACTCTCCCTTTGAATTCCCGACCACGCGAAAGCCTGGAACGATCGGGTGATTAGATTTCTTTAAAAATTATACCACTGCTATTTTTGCTCGCCTGGCAATGGTATATCGATTATCGGATTTTAATAACTGGTTTGATCCTTGTTATGATTGGTAAAATTAATTATTACGACACACCCGTCAAAATACATTCTTAATTACGGCATAAGGCTAATTTTTTTCACGATCCTCAGGGAAAAGTGTTGCTTATATAAATACTTGCGCTATAATTTTAATTAAAGAAAAGGAGGTTACTTATGTCACAACCAATCTATAAATTGTTTTTGGGGAAAATGAAAGAGGCCTGGCATCAACTTCCTCAAGAAGAGAAAAACGATTTGCTGGCAAAAGTCGCTGAAGCGCTTAAGGAAGCTGGCGGGAAACAAATCTTGATGTGCAACCCCAGTTGGAGCAATGAGCAGTGGCATTTCTTCGGCGTGGAGGAATTCCCCAATATTGAAGCCATCCAAAAGCATAACAAACTTCTGGCCGACCTGCATTGGGAACGCTTCGTAGAGAGTAATTCCTACCTGGGAACCTCTTATTAATCTCTGGCCCAACAGAGATTAAAAAAAGAATATGTTTTGCGATGGTGTAAAACACTGCCGCAAAACATATTCTTTTATGGTAGGCTGGGGGTGAAGGATTCGAACCTCCGCAAGCAAATCCAGAGTCTGCTGTCCTACCACTAGACGAACCCCCAGTAATCATGCGAGCGGTATTCTACCACGCTTGCCGGATTTATCCAAGGGGAAAAGGCGCCGCGAATCGGTGATTCGAGCAGGGACTCGTACACCGCTTTGCTTGATGGCAGTCAGCGCAGGTTCTCCGGGAAGGAAGAGGCGCCTCGCGGTTCAGATAATGATAGAATACTGGTAATTAGTCGAAAGTGTTGTATCAAAATGTTGTCTGGCCCTGTCCAGGCGCATCGGGAAACCTTATTGATATTGAAAGGAGGCGAAGGATGTGTGGTCGCTTCACCCTGACGACCAGCCCAGAACAATTGCAAGCGGTATTTTCGGGGTTGTCGGTTCCCGAACAAATCCAGCCGCGTTTTAATATTGCTCCCACCCAACCCGTAGCGGTTGTGCCGAATAACGGCAAATTTCAACTCGATTATTTTACCTGGGGTTTGGTCCCCGCCTGGGCTAAAGACCCGCATATCAGTCTTCGTTTGATCAACGCACGCGCCGAAACGCTGGTTGAAAAGCCGGCCTTCCGCTCTGCTTTTCGCCGGCGGCGTTGCCTGATCCTGGCGGATGGTTTTTACGAATGGCGTCGAGAACCCGACAGCCGCTCTAAAACTCCCATGTACATCAGACTGCAAGACGGACAGCCCTTCGCATTCGGCGGCATTTGGGAAAACTGGCAATCGCCGGACGGTTCGAACATTCTATCATGCGCCATCATCACTACTGAGCCAAACAGCCTGATGCAGACCATTCATAACCGCATGCCGGTGATCTTGCCAGAAACTGCCTATTCCGTCTGGCTGGATACGCGTGAGCCAGAAGTTAGCGAGCTCCAGAGCCTATTGATCCCCTACCCGGCAGAAAAGATGACTGCCTTTCCGGTTTCGACATTGGTTAACAGTCCAATCAACGATGATGCCCGCTGCATTCTACCGCTGGTATAGTCATTAAGGTTATGATCCCGCCTAAAATTCAGACGAAAATTGACTCTGCGTACCAACTGGCCAATCAGAAATCGAAGGGCATCCTGGAAATCATCCGCCAGGCGGTTTTGCGTTTCACGCGCGTACAGGGACTTGAAGCCGCTGCAGCGATCGCTTACTACACAATATTTTCAATCTTTCCGCTGCTGTTAGTTCTAATCTCGGCGGCTGGGTTCTTGATGAAGGGCCAGGAAGCCGTTGGTCTGGTACTGGATTTCATCTCGGAGGTGCTCCCCGTTCCTCCAACCTGGTTGGAGGATATCTTGCGCCAAATCGTGAATCAACGGGATATCACTGGGCTTGTTGGCCTGGTGGGTTTATTTCTAGCCGCGTCGGGCGTTTTCACCACGCTGGCGCGTAATATCAACCGCGCCTGGCCTCAGGCCCGCAGCCAGAACCTGGTGCGCGCCCAGCTTATCGCCTTCAGCATGATCGCTGTCTTGGTTACTCTGATGGTATTATGGGTGATCTGGAGCGTGTTAATCAATTTGTTGATCGCACAAGATTTCCCGACTTTAGAGAGATTTGTGCCATTTCACCAGTATGTGCTCAACCCGTTGGCCAAGATATTTGCTCCCACCGCTGCATTTTCCCTTTTCCTCTTGATCTATCGCTACTTGCCCAATACAAAAGTCTGCTGGTCTGAGGCCTTTTGGGGTTCGCTCACAGCCAGCGCCGCCTGGATGGCGCTAAACTTTGGATTTGGTTGGTATATCAGCAGCGGCATGGTCAATTATGATCTCTTGTATGGGTCGCTGGGCACCAGCATCGCGATGTTAACCTGGGTGTTCCTTAGCTCGATCATTATTTTATTTGGGGCGCATCTGAGCGCAGCGATTGCTCGCGCCACGCGCCTGGCGCCACGAGTAAACGATGGCAAACTTCCTGAAACACCTTATATCGGGTGATCGAAGATGAATTTGGAAGGTCTGGCGACGTACTCGATCCGCAACCTCGCCCAGCGAGATGGCTTTTTACGTATTTTGGAGGCGAGTTTGCTGGCCGTCGAACCGGGCGAGGCAATTCGCCGGCGCATGCAACGTGATGGAGCAGCGCTGGTGGTTGATGGCCGTTTCTACGATTTACGGACCTACCGGCGTGTTCGTCTGGTGGGCGCTGGCAAGGCCGGCGCTCCCATGGCGCGGGCCGCGGCTGAAATCTTGGCTCCTTTTCTGGTTGATGGAATCGTCATCGTTAAGGAAGGCCACAGAGGAGAGCTCCCACTGCCAGAACAGGTCGAATTCATCGAGGCCGACCATCCCATCCCCGATGCGCGTGGGTTGCTGGGCGCCAGGCGCATGCTGGAATTACTGGCGGATGGTCAACCGGACGACCTGGTGATCGTCTTAATATCTGGAGGCGGTTCGGCTCTGTTGACCAGCCCCGCCCCCGGGATTACCCTGGATGACCTGCAATCCTTGACCGCCAGCTTGCTGGCGTGTGGGGCGGATATTCAGCGGATCAACGCGCTACGCAAACATCTGGATATGGTCAAAGGCGGTGGGCTTGCCCGGCAAATTGCGCCGGCCCAATGTGTGAGCTTAATCCTTTCTGATGTAGTTGGCGACCCGCTCGATGTGATTGCTTCAGGCCCCACCACACCCGACCCGACGACATATTCGCAAGCATATCAGATCTTACACGATTATCACTTACCCGACCAGACACCGGAGGCCATCCTGGAACGCCTGCGGGCAGGTATGCGCGGCGAACTGGTCGAGACGCCTAAACCTGGCGACCCGCTCTTTGCGAGCATCCAAAACGTGATCGTTGGCAGCGGCAGGCAGGCAGCCGAAGCCGCTTTAGAGGCCGCCCGGTTGGAAGGCTTTAATACGCTGCTTCTCACCACCTTTTTGCAAGGCGAAGCGCGCCAGGCGGGACGCTTCCTGGCCAGCCTGGCGCGCCAGGAAGCTGCCAGTGGTCAGCCGCTGGCGCGCCCTGCCTGTCTGATTGCTGGCGGCGAGACCACAGTCACTTTGCAGCCTCGCCAGGCAGGAGCCAGGCCCGGCCTGGGCGGGCGTAACCAGGAACTGGCCCTTGGGGCGGTGGCGGAATTGTCCGGCCTGAAAGATGTGCTATTGATCGCCCTGGCGACCGATGGCGGCGATGGCCCAACTGATGCAGCCGGCGCGGTGGTCAGTGGGGAGACGCTAAAGCGAGCCCGCCAGCTCGGCCTGGATCCAGTCGATTTTCTGCGCCGCAATGACGCCTATCATTTTTTCGCTGCCCTGGACGATCTAATCATGATCGGACCAACCCAAACCAATGTAAACGACCTGACCTTCCTCTTTGTCCTATGAAAAAAGATTCAGATTTGCCACTCGTCTTAATCACCCATACCCTGCCTGCTGGCTGGTTGAGGTCATTAGAAGGGCGCTGCCGCCTGCTCGTAGGGCCGGTGGATGCAACCTGTCTCAGTCCTGAGCTCGAAGCAGGGCTTGATGAAGCGGCAGGGTTATTCACCTTGCTGACCATTCCGGTCAATGAGGCGCTGCTGACGCGGGCGCCGCACCTGCGTGTGGTCAGCAATATGGCAGTCGGCGTGGATAACATCGACCTGGCAGCCTGCACCCGGCGCAGTATCCCGGTCGGCAACACGCCTGGCGTATTGACCGAAGGTACGGCCGACCTGACTTTCGCGCTGCTACTTGCCGCTGCCCGCCGCCTACCCGAGGCTAGCCAGGATGCGCGTGGTGGGCGTTGGAAAACCTGGTCGCCGGCTGGCTGGCTTGGGGCGGATCTGCATGGCGCTTCCCTGGGGATTATCGGCATGGGCAAAATTGGCCGGGCTGTCGCCCGACGCGCCCTTGCCTTCGGCCTGGACCTCTTCTATACCGATGCAGGCCCATGCACGGAGATCGAAAATGACATGGGAGCGATATGCCTGCCTTTAGATGAACTGCTCGGTCGCTGCGATTTTGTCAGCATTCATACTCCCTTGACCCCAGAAACCCACGGCTTGATTGATGCTGGCGCCTTGCGAAAAATGAAACCCAATGCGATTTTAATTAATACCGCGCGTGGTCCGATCGTCGATATGCAGGCTCTCACCCAGGGCTTGCAGGAGGGCTGGATACAGGGAGCCGCCCTGGATGTGACCGACCCCGAGCCATTACCGCCGGAACATCCACTGTTCACGCTGCCCAACTGCCTGATCACGCCGCATATCGGCTCTGCCACCCGCAACACCCGCCGGCGTATGGCCGAATTAGCTTGTCAGAACTTGCTTGCCGGGTTAGAGGGTCGCCGATTGGTACATTGCGTGAATCCACAAGTCTATCGATTGTAGATCATTATGCCACATACCCACACACGTGTTTTTCGCGTTCGCAGTTATGAATGTGACGCATACGGACATCTGTATAAT
>JAYRNN010000192.1:0-8785 GCA_041912175.1 Anaerolineales bacterium
CCCATAGTAAGGATAGATATCGACTTTGTAAGGAATCTGATATTGATCTGCCAGCAGGCGTAAATGCTGACTCATACCATGATGATACGGCCCACCAGAGTCTTTAACACACAGAGTGGCGTGGAATTCGTCGGAGGTCTGCCCATCGCCCACCGCGGCCATATCTACGGTTAGAAGTTCGGTAATGTCTGGGGGGAAACCAGAGGCCGCGCCATGGCCGACTTCTTCGTAATTGCTGAAGTGCAGATATGTCGTTTGCAACGGACGCAGCCCGGCATCGTTCAACGCCTTCACAGCCGTCAAAATACAGGCGACGCATGCTTTGTCATCGAGATGGCGCGAGCGGACGAAACCATGGATCGTTTCCACACGTGGGTCAAAAGCCACATAATCGCCGACTTTAATCCCCAAGGCGTACGTCTCCGCTTCACTGCTGGTGAGTGCATCCAGGCGCACTTCCATGTTGTCATCATCGCGCTTGAGATCGTTGACCTGGCTGCTAAACACATGTGCAGACGCCTTGGTGAGAAGTAATGAGCCTCGCACCGTTTCGCCCCGGCTGGTGAAGATTTTGCAGCCCTCGCCTTCTACGGTATTCCAGGCGAATCCCCCAAGTTTGGACAGTTTTAGGCGACCATTCGATTTGACCTCTTTGACCATTGCACCGAGCGTGTCGACATGGGCAGTCAGGGCGCGCGGAGCGTCGTTGCGTTCTCCGGGCCAGGCGGCCACCAAAGCCCCTTTGCGAGTCTTTGATGTCGTGATGGTTGAGGAATCATGAAACGCGAGCTCGATGAACTCGATCGCCCGCTGTGTAAAACCGGTCGGGCTGGGGGTGTTCAATAGCCCGGTTAAAAAGTCGAATAAAAAGTGATGATCGATGGAAGGCAGTTGCATACATATCTCCGCTATTTTGTGGGCTTATATCCGTATTATACCCCGTGAAAAATACGACAAATGACGATTGTTCAATGCGGTATAATGGGCGACATGGCAAATTTAGATATAAACGACACAACACCAATTACGGTGACGCCGCCTGAAGCAGAGAAACCAGCGCCGCAGGGTAAAAAGCGTTCTCCGTTGAAAATGATCACTATCATCGGTATTCTGACTTTACTTTTAATCGGCGTTTTTAGCGCTTATGCTGGTTATGCTGCAGGCATCGATCAACGCAAGGAAGCCGAAACTGCTCTGACTACCGTAAAATCATCCGAGCAGTTCGATCTGGCTGTTAAGGATATTAACGATGGTCAGTACCAACGTGCACGCCAGCGCCTTGAGTACATCGCTCAACTCGACCCGAATTTTCCTGGTCTCACCGAACAGCTCGCCATCGTATTGGCCCGGATCAACGCGACTGCCACACCGACACCCGAGCCTACTCCAACCATCGTACCGACAGTTGACGCGCGCGGCGCTCAGGACCTTTATAGCCAGGCCCAACAATTGATGGCGAATGGCGATTGGTCCAACGCCATCGATACCATACTTAAGCTTCGTAAGAATGATCCCGGTGCGAATCCTGTCCAATTGGATGGCATGTTATTCATGGCTTTGCGTAATCGCGCCTTGGATAAGATTGCCAAGCAGGCCGATTTGGAGGGGGGATTATACGATTTATCTCAGGCAGAAAACTTTGGCCCGCTCGACGCCGATGCTCAAGGTTATATTACCTGGGTAAGCCTGTACATTACAGGCGCCAGCTTTTGGGACCTTGATTGGGCGAAAGTTGTAGAATATTTTTCGCAAGTAGGTCCAGCCTTGCCAGGTTTGACTGATCGCTCTGGTTGGACAGCGAGAGAACGCTACCGGTTAGGGCTGAAAGGTTATGGAGAGACTCTGGCTTCGAGTGGGGATGCCTGCGCGGCAGCGGAACAATTCCAGCTTTCCCTTTCCGTCGGGGCCGATCCAGAAGTTGAGCAACTCCTCACAGATGCCCTCAATACGTGCCAGGGAGCGGTCACCGAAGAAGCGCCGGCCGAGCAGCAACCAGCCGCGGCTACGGAAGTACTCCCAGGACCGGTTCCTACGGTTCCCCCGGTAGAGACCACTGAGCCGCCTGTTGAACCAACCCCCTATCCGGCGCCTGGCGGATAATGACCGTCCCAATTTGGGCATTATCATTGACATATTGGTTACATATGCTGGCCACAGTCGTGTGGATTGGCGCCTTGGCCAGCCTGGCCCTTCTGGTGCTTCCAGCCGCGCGTCGCTCGTTACCCGTCCCGGTTTATGTCGACTTTATCGGTCACATCCAGCGCAGGTTGGATCCAGCCGCCTGGTTTTGTCTGGTAGTGTTGGCCGCTACAGGGTTGATCCAGATGAGCGCAAACCCAAATTACCAGGGTTTTTTGGCCATCGACAATCGCTGGGCGATCGCTATCTTAACGAAGCACATCTTATTCCTAGGTATGATGGTCCTTTCGGGGTACATGACTTGGGGACTCTTGCCGCAGTTACGCCGTCTGGCCATGCTCCAGGCGCGCAGCATGGAGACTGAGGATGATCCGTTTGCCCAAAAATTGATCCGCCAGGAAACCTGGCTGATGAGACTGAACCTGTTAATGGGGGTTATGGTTCTTGCTCTGACTGCTTTGGCCAGAACCTCGTAACCTGATCACTTTACCCTTGCCGACGCAAATAAGGCAGGAATAAATATACTCCAATACCAAAAGCCAAAAGAACAGCCGCGTTAATCATCAAACTGCTGGGCTGACCAATGCGGTCAGCCAGGCTGCCCGTGATCAGCGCGCCAATCGGCATCCCGCCAAAGAAAATGAGCGTATAGATGCTCATCACCCGGCCACGCAGGTGATCATCGACCTGGGTTTGCACCATGGCGTTGGAAGTATTTACCTGCATCATAAAACCCAAGCCGATCAGGATAATCAATCCTAAAGATAGCGGAATCCAGCGTATCAAGGCAAATACGACCATAAATAGTGGCATCGACAGATTGCCAATCGTCCACAATCTGCCGCGTATATTTTTCCGCCCCAGCGCCGCGATCATTAATGCCCCTATCAGTGCGCCAACACCGCGTCCTGAGAGCAACAAGCCATACGTCTTGGCGTTTCCATTCAGAATATCAGAGGACCAGGCAGGCAGCAATGTCATCAGGCTCAATCCAAACATGCTTAATACACCCTGACCGATAATCAAGATGCGTACGAGGCGATTACCGGCAACAAAGTGCAGGCCCTCCTTTATCTCTGTCAGAACAGAAGACCGGCGAAGGGTGTTTGGAATCGGCTGCAGCCTTATTAGCAATAATGCGATAATGACCGCGATGAAACTGAAACCGTTCATGGCAAAACACCAGGCCGGCCCCAGGCTGGCATAAGCCAAACCGGCGATCGCCGGACCGACCACTGTAGCAGAATTGAACATGGTGGAATTTAAAGCGATGCCATTGGTTAAATCTTTGCGGGGTACCAGCTCTGCGACGAAGGACACGCGCGCGGGGGCATCGAAGGCGTTTGCGATGCCAAGTAGAGCCGCCAATATAATAATCATCCAGGGCTGAACTGTACCGGTGAACACCAATCCGGACAGCAAGAAAGCCAGGACCATCATGCCGGTTTGGGTGACGAGCAACATGCTGCGGCGGGAAATTCGATCCGCGATCACGCCGCCGTATAAAGTAAACAGCCAGGTCGGCAATCCTGCCGCGAATCCGACATAGCCGAGATAAGCCGGCGATTTTGTTAGCTCATACACCAGGTAGCCCTGGGCGGTGCTTTGCATCCAGGTGCCAACCAGTGATAGCAATTGTCCTAAAAACCATAGGCGGTAATTTGGATATTGGAGTGCAGCAAATGTATGCTGAAGATTGGAGCGTGTTGAAATTGCGATGCTGGATCTCATGCGGTTGGGCCTAGTTATATAGGATACGCACCATACTGTCAAGGAGTATTCCAGCGCGCCTTGCCTCAGATAGATGAAATCTCGCGGAAAAAATTCATATTGGTATATAATCTTATTTCAGAGTGTCAGGTGATTGGACGAAAGCGATAAAGCAGATATGATCGTCATGTGCAGCTTTTGCGGCGAGGAAAACCGATCTGAAGCGCGTTTTTGCCGGTACTGTGGGCAGCCATTGGTAAGCCCGGAATCGGCAGAACAGTCCCCAGCCTCAGAAGGTCGATCAGAAAAGACGACAGAAAACCTGCCGGCGGCCTCGGATAGCCTGGCGCCCGGCCGGTTGTTGCAAGGTCGCTATCGAATTAAGCGCCTGGTTGAAGAAGGTGAATCCAATTTTGTTTATGAAGCTGAAGATTTGCTGCGTTGTTGGAATTGCTTGCTCGTACAAGCCCAAACCGAGACGCACTACTGTGAGAATTGCGGCGCTGATTTAACCCAAAAACCACTCCTACGATTAGTCGCCAGCCCGGCCTCTCATGACGCAGTGAACGAGGTGGATGAGACCCGTTTCATCGAAGAAGGCGTCTCGTATCTTGTCGATCTCGCCGATGTAATCACAGAGACTGCGCCTCCGCCTATCCAATTGCGTATGACCTACGGGTTTCAAAGCGATCCTGGAAAAGTTCGCGATAACAATGAAGATAGTTTGGTTACCCTGCAATTAGCGGGCGTCTGCGATCAGGAATGCCATCCGATGTTAGGCCTTTTTGCCGTGGCGGACGGCGTCGGCGGCGCTGCCTCGGGCGAGATTGCCAGCCAGGCGGTCGTACGCAGCCTGGCGCAAAGCGCAATGCTGCGTATTTTTACTCCAACGATTGCCGGCGAGTCCGTAGCAGAGGATGATTTAGCGAAATTTTTCCGAGAGATGATCTTATCTGCCAACCAGGTCATCCTGGATTTACGCAGCCAGGTGGATGACAACGATATGGGCTGTACTGTGACGGCGGTGCTCGTGCAAGGGCCGCAGGCTGTGATCGCAAATGTAGGCGACAGCCGTATCTATCGTTTGCGCCAGACCAGCCTGGAGCAGATTACCCAGGACCATTCCGTTGTGGCGCGTTTGGTTGAACAAGGATTGGTTCAACCTGAAGAATTATATACTCACTTCCAACGCAGCATTATTTACCGCAGCCTGGGAAGCCGGTCAGATCTAGATGTGGATATCTTTCCCTTGACATTGGAAGCAGGCGATCGTCTGCTCTTATGCTCCGATGGATTGTGGGAGATGGTTCGCGATCCGATGCTTGAGGAGAACTTGCTCGAGCGTAACAACCCACAACTGACCTGCAACCGGTTGGTAGAATTGGCGAACCTGGCTGGCGGCGAAGATAATATTTCGGTAATTTTGCTTGACATAGACGCTCAATTTTAAGGATTTAAGGTCGATTTGTAATATTGGAAGGATTGGAGGTGCACCGATGGCTGTAATCGCCTGCCCAAACTGTGGAGCGCCCGTGATCGCAGGAGCCATTTATTGTGATCGATGTGATTATGATTTACGCAGCCCAGAGATCGTAAAACCAGTATCAAGCGCTCCTGCCCCAGCTCGTGGGACGGGAATTTCGACCGGCCAGTGTCCTGTGTGCCAGCATATCAATCGCGAAGACGCTGTTTTTTGTGAAAATTGCGGCGCTCGCCTGACTGGCAATGCCCCTCCGAGGGTCATCTCGCAGCCTACGCCAAATGAAGCTTTGCTTCCTTCGGCCCCCCTGCCGGTCTACCAACCAGAGATTTCCCCCAATCCTCCAGTTCCGACCCCGCATGTTTTAACGTCGTGTTTGGTTGTCCAGAGCACAAATACCAACCTGGTCTTCCCGCAAGGTATTACAGAGATCATCGTTGGTCGTGAGGATGCGATCAGCGGCGTTTATCCGGAAATTAACCTGGAGCCGTTCGGGGCTCAGGAGGCAGGCGTCTCCCGCCGGCATTTAAGAATGCAATATACCGGAAAGGATTGGATTGTGGAAGATTTAAACACTGTCAACGGCACTTACCTCAACCGCCAACGCCTGGCGCCGGGGCAATCTGCGGCGCTCAAAGATGGCGATGAGTTGCGTCTTGGCAAACTGGCGCTTCTTTTTCATACGGATTAAACGCAATGCAAATATGTCCAGATTGTCACGCAACTGTAGATGATGAAGCGATTTTCTGCGATCAATGCGGCTTTCAACTTAGGCCAAAACCTGGTATGAATATGCCTGGCCCTTTGACATCTGCCCAAGAGTCGCCTCCAGCCTCCGCTCCTGAAAAGATGGCCAGAGCGGTTCCTTCAGGCGACGCCGCCTGTCCCATTTGCGGGTATCTAAATCTGGCCGGAGAAATTTATTGTGTTAACTGCGGCGTGCAATTAGCGCCGCCTACAGCAGATCATACGCCTGCCGTCTCTGTATCTCCGGCTGTCCAGGCAGCCCAAGCGGTCGAGCCTGAGCCTGCGATAAAGACCAGGGTGTGCCCGAACTGTGCAGCAGAGAACCCAATCCAGGAAGAATATTGCCGGAATTGCGGTCTATGGTTAAATACCCCGGTTCAGACGGCTGCCTCGACCTCTGAAACATCGGGGGTGAACAAATCTTTGGGATGGTTAGTCTCGCCCAGCACGAATGAACGCCTGAACTTACCGCATATGACCGAGCTCATCATCGGAAGACGTGATCCAGAAAAAGACATCTATCCAGATGTGGACCTGAGCAATCAAGGAGCTGCCAGCAGCTCAGTCTCTCGCCAGCATGCACGGCTGGTTGCTCAGGGGAGCCAGGTGTTCATCGAAGATTTGAATAGCATGAATGCAACCTTTCTAAACCGCCAACGACTCCAGCCGGGCCAACGCTACTTGCTCAACCATGGCGATGAGCTGCAATTTGGCGGCGTTCCTTTGATTTATTATGCGCGCTAGATTGGCACGCCATAACCCGTGAGGGTGATGATGAGAACATATACGTTGGTCCGCGTGGGATTATGGTCTTTGCTGAAAATTGGCTTCTTGATCAGTTGGATTGTCTCATTCCTACCGATCGCCTTGCTGACGATCGTATTTACTCGCACGGTCGCCGCATTGACCGCCTGGTTAAGTACCCTGGTGTACCACGTTCGCCTGCCGCTGCCGGGTGATTTTGGTTTTGACCTGAATCTGGTCGATCTACTTCACCTGCAGGGTCTCATCGATTCGCTGAATCGTTGGGTGGTGGTCGGAATAATCCCGCTATTCATGGTGATCCTGGTTTTGACCTCACTAGTTGCTGTGCTGGGTGGACTTGCTACCGTGCTCGGCGGCCTTGTATTTAACCTGTTCAGCCGCCTCAGCGGCGGAATCCAGGTTACGTTATCCGAGAAAGATCTGCAGCCCGGCAAGGATCTTGTCGCCGCGCCGGATCGGGACTCCGTCTCCACCGATCCATGATTTGGTGGTTTCTATTCATCCATATAAAATAAAGTATTCCGGGAGCATGATATGTCTGATTCCCTAAAACTTACCAGTGTTTGCAACCGCTCAGCAGTAGCTGTAATGAACCAGCCCCAGCTCGTTTATATCTTGAATGAGATCATCCCAGGCGTCGTGATATCAGATGTGCGTCTTCCATTGAATTTTACGCTCGTCCTGGACCGCAGCGGCTCGATGGCCGGCGAGAAAATCCGCACACTGCGCGAGGCGGTTAAGAATATTATTGACCAACTATCTCCAGATGATACGATCTCGATCGTGACCTTTGAGAGCCGTACACAGGTTCTGGCGCCTGCGCAGCCGGTGACGGACAAGGATGAGTTGAAGCGTCAGGTGGAAAAGATCCGCGATGGCGGCGGCACCAATCTGGCTCCGGGCATCCAAGCTGGGCTTGATCAAGTGAAGCAATTCAACAAAGGCGAACGCGTCAGCCGGATTATTCTCCTGACAGACGGCGAGGCGACGGATAGTGAGAACGACTCACGGCGGGTGGCTGATCAAGCCGGGCAAGCGGGTATCCCCATCATCGGCCTGGGTTTTGGCCGGGATTGGAAGCACGATTTCTTAATCGACCTGGCTGATCGCAGCCTGTTGACGCCCGGCGCCCAAATGGGCTATGTGGATTACATTCCTTCGCCAGATCAAGTCAACAAAATTTTTCAAGAAGTATACAAATCGATGCAGGTGGTAGCCCAAGAGGTTATTTTGACCACCCGGATGGTCCAGGGAGTGGAGGCGCGTCGGGTCTGGCAGGTCGCGCCGATGATCCATGAGATCGGGCAAAACGCCATTCAAGGTCGGGCGGTGGTTGTTCCTGTCGGACAGTTGGAAAAAGCCGGCGCAGCCTTTCTGACCGAGTTGGTGCTTCCGCCGCGCCCGGCAGGTCCGGTCAGGGTGGCTCAGTGCGACGTTACTTATCGCCTGCCCGGCGGCGAAACGGAGCGCGAAGCATTGGACTTGATCATTCAATACACCCCTGATCAAACGTTGGTTGACCAACTCGATCGGCGGGTTATGAGCGTAGTTGATAAAGTTCAGGCTTTCCGATTACAGACCCAGGCGTTAGACCAGGCTGAGACGGGGGACGTCCGCGCCGCTACTCAGAAGCTGCGCCAGGCCGTGACGATTTTACTGTCACAGGGAGAAACAGAATTGGCTGAGCAGATGCGCCAGGAGGCGGATCACCTTGAACAATCTGGTGAGTTATCGAGCGAAGGGAAGAAGACAATCAAGCTGACCAGCCGGAAGACGGTCAAGCTGGGGTAAACATTAAAATGATGGGGCTGTCCTAAAAGTAAAGGGCAGCCCTTCACTTTTTAACGAAAGCATGATTCAATAGGGGAATGAAAAGAAAAGAAACCGCCCCAGTGTTCAAGCCCTATGTAATGGATCAGATGGCGTTACTGCCAGCGAGTTATA
>JAYRNN010000193.1:0-7329 GCA_041912175.1 Anaerolineales bacterium
AAAGTTTTATGGAATTTCTTGGTATCGGTCCTCTGGAACTGCTTTTTATCCTGCTGATCGCGTTGATCCTGCTCGGCCCCAAAGACATGGCAAAATCAGGGCGGACGATTGGACGGACACTGCGTAAGATCGTCATGTCGCCTCAATGGCGTACGATCACTCAAACATCTAAAGAAATTCGGAATATCCCCACTCGCCTGATGCGCGAAGCAGGCCTGGAAGAAATGCAGCAGGACCTCAATAATCTGAAGAAAACCACCAGCGATATCCAAAACACGCTGCGCGATAGCACAATTTTGCCGCCTGGTTGGCTTGGAACAAGCGCCCCATCAAAAACAAGCGTCGAAACGGATCCGACCGGCTCTCGAAGAGATCCATCATCCAAACCCTTTACCGGAGGCGCCGATTCTGACAGCCCAGTTCTACCGCCAACAAATAACAGCGACAATAACTCTGATTTATCCGCCTGGACCACCCCTCCCGACGTGCTTCCCTCGCCGCCGCCGCCGAGCCTTGCAGATCCTTCGCACAAAAAATAGACATTATTTATGCCTGCAACCGGAAAAAATATTCTCTACGCCGTTACCGCTCCCCTTCGATGGATTGGACGTGTTATCAAGGACTCCTACCTTTGGGTGAGGAGACTCGGTCAAGGCGTGAAAAAGTTTTTTACGGATGAGCCAGAAGATGCGCCACTCCCGGAAACATTGGCAAAAACGGTGGAGGATCCATCCAGTTTATTATTCCACCTGGATGCCTTACGGAAGCATATCCTCCGCTCCATGGTTGTATTTTTTATCATGACCGGCGTGGCGGTAGCATTTAATGAAAAAATCTTGGAATTCATGACAAAGCCGGTTGGGGGACTACAGGATGTCATTGCAATCGATGTGACCGAGCCTTTGGCTACCGTGATGAAAACCTCCTTACTCGCCGGTTTTGCGCTGGCTCTCCCGTATCTCGCTTTTGAGTTATATTTGTTCATCGCGCCAGGTATCAGCCCGCGCGGACGCGTATGGGGGTTAGCTGCCATTCCGGCGGTCATCGTTTTGTTTTTAGCGGGCACGGCGTTTGCATATTTTGTGATGTTGCCTACTGCGGTGCCTTTTTTGCTCAATATCGGCGGGGTCACAGCACAAATCCGACTTTCATCGATTGTTAGTTTTGTTACCCGAGTGCTGTTTTGGATTGGAATATCCTTTGAATTCCCATTAATCATTTTTATCCTCGCAGCGATGGGAATTGTTAACGCCAGCATGTTGGCAAAAAATTGGCGCATCGCAATCGTTGCAATCGCCGCTGTGGCAGCCCTGGTTACGCCAACCGTCGACCCGGTGAATATGGCGATCGTCATGGGACCGCTGATTTTGCTTTATTTTCTCAGCATCGGCCTCGCTGCGATGGCCGAGAAGCGACGGGTTCAACCGGTCTCTACCAATTAGACAAAACGCCATCACAAGTTTTCAATCATCTTATTGACCGCTCAGGTGTAAAAATGGTTCAGATTCATTCCACCCTCCGGTCCGACCAACCTGAATATCTTGCCAACGCCAACCACCACCAACGCCTGGCGGACGAGCTGCGCCAAAGATTAGCGGAGGCGCGCCAGGGTGGCGGGAGCCAATACCGTGAGCGCCAGGAATTACAGGGTAAGATGTTCGTGCGCGAGCGCATCGAGCGCCTGTTAGATCCAGGCTCCCCATTCCTAGAGCTTTCACCATTGGCAGCCCATCGGTTGTACGTAGATCCTGCGCCAGCGGCTGGGATTATTACTGGTATTGGGCGGGTCTCCGGACGTCAGGTCATGATCGTCGCCAACGACGCCACAGTAAAAGGCGGATCATATTACCCGATGACCGTAAAAAAGCATTTGCGCGCCCAGGAGATCGCAGAACAAAATTATTTACCTTGTCTTTACCTGGTTGATTCAGGCGGAGCCTTTCTACCCATGCAAGATGAGGTTTTCCCTGATGCAAACCATTTTGGACGCATTTTCTATAACCAGGCGCGCATGAGCGCCAAAGGCATACCGCAAATTGCCGCGGTTATGGGCTCTTGCACCGCCGGCGGCGCCTACGTACCCGCCATGAGCGACGAAACCGTCATCGTCAAAGGCACGGGGACGATTTTTCTGGCCGGTCCCCCTTTGGTAAAGGCTGCCACGGGCGAAGATGTTACCGCTGAAGACCTGGGCGGCGCCGATGTTCACACGCGCCGTTCCGGTGTGGCCGACCACTATGCAGAGAACGACGAACATGCCCTGGAGATCTGCCGTGACATTATCCACACGCTTCCAAAGGCGCGCTCGACGAACCCGACCTGGCTCGAACATTTAGATGTACAACAACCCTCGGATCCCCTTTACCCACAAGAAGAGATTTATGGCATCTTACCGCGCGCTTTCCGCGAAAGCTACGATGTTCGCCAGGTGATCGCTCGCCTGGTGGATGGCAGTGTTCTGAGAGAATTTAAAGCCCGCTATGGCGTCACCTTGGTGACCGGCTTTGCGCACATTCATGGTTATCCGGTCGGTATCCTCGGGAATAATGGGGTACTGTTCAGCGAAAGCGCATTAAAAGGCGCCCACTTCATCGAGTTATGCGAACAGCGCGGCATTCCTCTCCTTTTCCTGCAAAATATTACTGGGTTTATGGTGGGCAAGGAGTACGAGACAGGCGGAATCGCCAAGGACGGCGCTAAAATGGTACACGCGGTATCGAATGCAGCCGTCCCTAAACTAACCCTGATCATTGGCGGTTCATTCGGCGCCGGGAATTATGGCATGGCCGGACGCGCATATAATCCACGCTTCCTGTGGATGTGGCCAAACGCACGCATCAGTGTCATGGGCGGTGAGCAGGCGGCCAATGTTTTGGTAACCATTAAACAAGATCAATTGGCCAGGGAGAACCGTCCCATCCTCTCTGAGCCAGAAGCCGAGAAATTTAAAAAGCCAACCCTGGAGAAATATGAACATGAGGGCGATCCATACTATTCGACCGCTCGCTTATGGGACGACGGGGTTCTGGACCCGATTGAAACCCGGCATGTTCTGGGCCTGGCATTGTCGGTTGTGTTGAATGCACCAAGCACGCCAGGAAAATTTGGGATATTTCGCATGTGAGGCAGGTATGAAAATCTTAATCATCGGTGGAACACGTTTCCTGGGGAAATCGCTGGTAGAGGCTGCCCTGGAGCGCGGCCACCAGCTTACCCTGTTCAATCGAGGCCAATCGAATCCGGACTGGTTCCCGCAAGTCGAGAAGCTGCATGGCGACCGTAACATCGACCTGAGCAATCTCATAGGCCGGGGTTGGGATGCAGTCATCGACACGAGCGCATATTTTCCCCGCCAGGTGCGAAGTTTATTGACCACGTTTGGCCGGGCGATACACCATTACACCTTCATATCTTCGATCTCGGTTTACGCCGACTTTAGCCGGCCAGGCGTCGACGAGACATCGCCCACAGCAGTGATACCCGATCCGACCATTGAGACAATCACTGGCGAAACATATGGCGCATTAAAAGCACTCTCGGAACAAGCTGCACTAGAAGCGCTCCCTGATCAAGCGCTGATCATCCGACCTGGTTTGATTGTTGGACCATATGACCCGACAGACCGGTTCACCTATTGGCCGGTACGGGTAAGCCGCGGCGGCGAAATGCTGGCGCCCGATTCGCCGCATTGGGAAACCCAAATCATCGATGTACGTGACCTGGCTGAATGGAATATCCGCCTGGTAGAGCAAAAACAAAGCGGTGTGTTTAATGCTACCGGGCCTGCTGATCCATTAACCTTCGGCGAAGTGTTGACGGCCAGCCAGGATACTAGCGGCGCCCACCCGAATATAACCTGGGCCCAGACCCAGTTCCTGCTCGCCCAAGGCGTCGAACCCTGGAGCGAGCTCCCCTTGTGGTTGCCGACGCCTGAAGAAGCTGGCGCCAACCAGATCAACATCCAAAAAGCCCTGGAACACGGCTTGACCTTCCGTGCGCTCACCGAAACCATCCGAGATACGCTGGCTTGGGAGTCTACCCGCCCGGTTGATCACCCCTGGCGAGCCGGGCTAACCCAAGAAAAAGAAACCGCGCTGTTATCCATCCTTCATGATGAAGATATTCGATAAGATACTCATCGCAAATCGCGGCGAGATCGCCGTTCGCGTCATTCGAGCCTGCCGAGAAATGGGCATCCATTCGGTGGCCGTTTACTCGGATGCGGACCAGAAAGCGATGCATGTGCGTATGGCGGACGAGGCGGTCTGGATCGGCCCTGCCCCGGCAGCCCAATCCTACCTGAACATATCCCGCATCCTCCAGGCCGCGGTAGAAAGTAAGGCCCAGGCGATCCACCCCGGTTATGGTTTTCTGGCTGAGAATGCCGGGTTTGCCAGGATGGTGCGAGAGAGTGGGTTGGTCTTCATTGGCCCCCCAACTGAGGCAATTCAGGCCATGGGTGATAAAGCCGAGGCAAGGCGCAGGATGCAAGCCGCCGGCGTCCCGGTAGTCCCTGGCTACCAGGATGAGGACGATAACGACTCCCTGCTTCGAGCTGCGCATGAAATCGGGTACCCATTATTCGTGAAAGCGGCCGCAGGCGGCGGTGGAAAGGGGATGCGCGTCGTAAATGATGCGACCGATTTATCGGGCGCGATTGGAGCAGCGCGTCGCGAAGCGCAGCACGCCTTCGGAGATGATCGATTAATTCTGGAAGCTTATCTGCCCCGCGCCCGCCACATTGAATTTCAGATCCTGGCTGACCAACATGGCGCGATGGTGCACCTTTTCGAGCGAGAGTGCTCTGTGCAACGCCGGCGGCAAAAAATCATCGAGGAAACACCCTCGCCATGCCTGGATGACCGCTTGCGCGCCGCCATGAGCGCCGCCGCGCTTGCCGCTGCCCGGGTAGTTGAATACACAAACGCTGGGACGGTCGAATTTATCTTCGACCCACACCAGCATCGCTTCTACTTCCTCGAGATGAATACTCGCTTGCAGGTTGAGCATCCGGTCACCGAGCTCGTCACCGGGATCGACCTGGTTCAGTGGCAAATTCGAATCGCCGCGGGTGAGCATTTGCCGGTCAGGCAAGAACAACTTGTCCAGCGCGGTCATGCCATTGAGTGCCGTTTGTATGCCGAAACGGTTGAAAACGATTTCCTCCCCGCAGTGGGGCCGCTGCTCCGCTTTATCGAGCCTGCCGGACCGGGAATACGAGTAGACTCTGGTTTCACAAGCGGAGATGAGATCACCATCCATTACGACCCGCTGATCGCCAAGGTGACGGCTTTCGCCGAAGATCGCCCATCCGCCATCCGCCGCATGCTATCGGCCCTGTCCTCGACCGTTTTACTGGGCACACCCTCCAACACACACTTCCTGGTGGAGGTGTTGAAGAGTGATGATTTCCAGCATGGCAGAGTTCACACCAATTGGGTTGAGGAGATTTTTCAAGGCCAGCGAGCGCCTGTGTCCGAACCCGCTCCTGCTGTGCTGATCGCCGCGGCCTTGAAAGAAATCCTCAGCGAAAAAAATCCAAAAGCAGATTCTGCCTTACGAAATATCGATCCTTACAGCCCCTGGGACCTAAATGACCGCTTTCGTCCGGGAGGTCCGCAATGATTCAGAGGTTCCTATTATTAAATGGAGCGCCGCTCCCTAATAATTATGAGATTGGACTCGAGCAAGATGGTGCGGATTATCGCGCCAGGTTGGGTGACCAGGTCTTCAAAGTCGAAATTCTGGATGATATAGAAGGCCGGCTGACGATCCGGTTGAACGGCACAGTACTGCAATTTTATTGGGCTGCCGACCAGGATAAACGCTGGGTCTGGCACAATGGCTGTTCGTACGTGCTGGAAAAACCCGGCCCTCGCACGATAAGTTACAGCAGCCTTCAGGCAGCGCAAGGGCAAATTCTTTCCCCGATGCCCGCACAAGTACGTTTGGTGGATGTTCAACAGGGCGTTCTGGTCAGCCAAGGCCAACCGATGATCATCCTCGAAGCGATGAAGATGGAGATACGGATCATCGCTCCTTTCAGCGGGTGTGTAAAGTTGGTGGCCGTTAGAAAGGGACAAACCGTCGCTCGCGACGAATTATTAGTCGAAATCGAATAAACCAGAGACCGGATTTTATTAACGGAGGTGATATGCCTGGGAAATATTATGAAGATTTGACCGTTGGAGAACGCATCCAACACTCCAATGGACGAACCATTACGGAGACAGATAATGTGCTCTTTTCTGCGTTGACGATGAACAGCCAACCACTTCACCTAAATGAAGATTTCGCAGCTCGCACTGAGTTCGGCGCACGGATCGTCAATGGCCTATTTACCCTGGCCCTGGTCATCGGTCTCAGCGTCTCAGAATTGACAGAAGGCACAATACTTGCAAACCTGGGATACAACAATGTATCTCATCCAAATCCGGTCTTCCATGGCGATACAATTTATGTCGAGAGCGAAGTGCTTGAAAAACGTGAATCGCGCACACGCCCCTCTTGTGGAGTCGTTCGTCTCAAACACTGGGGCAAAAAACCGGACGGGACCGTGGCGCTTGAAATGGAACGGACCGTCCTCTTCCTGAAACGACCGGAAGAAGAGAGATAATATGCATTCGCGACGCGCCTTACTCTATACACCCGGAGACGACCTCCATAAAATCCGCAAAGCTGCGACGCTTGGGGTAGACGCGGTTTGTATGGATATGGAAGACGGTGTAGCCCTCAACCACAAGGACCTGGCCCGTCAAGCCATCCTGCAGGCGCTGAGCTCAATCAAATTTGGCGACACCGAGCGACTGGTTCGCATCAACCCGATTGGTTCAGGGCGAGAGTTAGACGACATCCAGGTGGTCTTATCGGCCCATCCAGATGGGATCGTGGTCCCAAAGGTCGAGCATGCGGAGCATATTCGCTGGGCTAGCGCACAAATCGCCGAAGCAGAGCGGAAATTCGGCTGGCCGCCAGGCGAGATCACTTTGTTAATTGGAGTAGAGACGGCCTTCGGAATTATCAATTTAAGAGAAATTTCCAGCGCTGACCCACGCCTGGAGGCACTGATCTTCGGTTCAGAAGATCTGGCCGGGGATATTGGGGCGATCCGCACACTTGAGGCCTGGGAAATATTTTATGCGCGCAGCGCCGTGGTGACCCATGCTGCTGCTTTTGGCTTGCAAGCCATCGATATGGTCTTCATCGATTTCCAAGATAGCCAGGGGCTGCGCCGCGAGGCAATTCAAGGCGCGCAAATGGGCTACAGTGGAAAACAGGTCATCCACCCAAACCAGGTCTCGCCAACACAGGAGGCATTTACACCTACCG
>JAYRNN010000194.1:0-5573 GCA_041912175.1 Anaerolineales bacterium
CACCCCCCCCCCCGCCCCCCCCCCCCCCCCGAATCAGCAATTACCATTTTTTAAATGTTCCGTGTTTTCAAAAACCTCCTGGCACTATTTTCCAACACACGAAGGACTTTCAAGTCAGTCCATTTTGGGAAAACGGTAAACCGTGGCTAATCCACCCTCCGCGGTTTCACGGTAAAGCGGGGGCAAATCATGCCCAGTCTGTTTCATAACTCCGACAACCTCATCAAATGAAACCCGATGGCTGCCATCGGTGAAGCAGGCATAACGAGCGCAGCTCAAGCCGCGCGCGGCCGCAAACACATTCCGCTCGATACACGGAATCTGCACCAACCCATCCACAGGGTCGCAGGTTAAACCCAGGTGGTGTTCCAACCCCATCTCGGCTGCATATTCAATTTGGCGGATCGTGCCGCCCAATAGTTGCGTTGCAGCAGCCGCAGCCATGGCGCATGCCGTACCAATTTCACCCTGACATCCGACTTCGGCCCCAGATATAGAAGCATTATATTTGACAATATTGCCAACCAGGCCTGCGGTCGCCAGGGCATGCAGCATTTCTTCGGGATAAGCCTCTGTATGTTCTTGAACATAGCGCAACACCGCCGGAAGCACCCCACACGAGCCGCAAGTCGGCGCGGTAACGACAATTCCGCCGGAAGCATTTTCCTCCGCTACAGCCAGGGCATAGACAGGTAGATAACCCTCGCTCAAAAAACTTTTCCCTGTCAGCGTGATTTGGCGATACATCCGGTTCGCTTTACGCGCCAGACCCAGGCTGCCGGGTAAAACGCCTTCAGCCCGGAGACCACGCTCGATCGAAGCCTGCATGGCATCCCATATTCCGGAAAGAAATGTCCATATTTCCGGTCCTTCACATTCTTCTACGTACTCCCAGAATGTTTTTCCACTCTGCGAACAATATTCCAGGATAGACTTCATGTTTTCCAGGGCATAAACTTTGCCAGCGGCCAGATGTTCATGTTCTGGATCAAGCAATGCACCGCCGCCAATGCTGTACACATCCCAGTTGGCCGCTACAACCCCTTGGGCATCTAGAGCCTGGAATCGCAGGCCATTTGGGTGTAATGGCAATTCCTGATCAGGACGCCAAATAATCTCGACTTCGCGCGGGGCGAGCGCTTGTTCGATCGCGACATCCGTCATATGGCCGCGCCCGGTCGCTGCAAGGCTCCCAAATAAATCTACCTGGAAACCAGGCGCATCCGGATATCGATTTAAAAATATTTCCGCGGCTCGCCTTGGCCCCATGGTATGGCTACTGGATGGTCCATAACCTATTCGATAAAGCTCTTGAATTGATTCCATAATCTTGTAATTAACCGTTTGGATTCCATAAATTTATAATTTTCTGCAGTCCGATTTCGAAGCATACACCTTCGAAGGGATCATCTTTCATAATTCGCACCTGGCTTCCTTGACCGGCCAGCGTCTCTACCAACCAGGCTCGACTGGTCTTCTTGCGCATTTTTACACCGGCAAGGAACGCGCTTGCCATTAATGAGCGCGTGCTGATCCCAGCAGCTCTCCCGGCAGCCTCAAACGCTCCCTGGTGGCCACACAGGAAGCTCAGCTTGATCTGTGCATCTGCCAGCGATAAATCCCCGCTTGGCAACCCCCCTGCCTGGACCAAATCACGGCCTACCTGGTAATCCATGTCATAAGCTTCCAACGGTACCTGCGATGACAGCGCAACCAGCTTGCCTGCCTGGGTAGCCTTTTGTATCGCAGGCAAGACCGATCTTCCGCCAACTTCAAGGGTATTGGCATTGCCGGCGCCATAACCCGCCAGAACAATCCCATGCTGGCAAGCCTCAAATTGCCGCTCGTAATCTTTCTGTGTCATAAAAGGATTTGCGTAAATAACCTTTACCGTCGCATCAAATTGAGTGTCGCTGATACAGCCCGTTATTCCCGCAATCAAACCAACCAGTTGTTGCCAATCCTCCAAAGCGATATTGGATGAGTCACGACAAATATTGAGCTCAGCATGATCGACAAGGTTTTCAAACTGGTTGCCCAGGCTGTCGGACAAATATTTTTTTACAAAGTCGCCGGTGGGTTCCAGCGATCCCTGCGCGCTGGGGCTTGATTCGATCGTACCGCCCGTACGAATCAGGTGCAACCGCTCAAGTTTCTGATCAGAATAAGCAATCGTAATCCAATCTGGATCAGCGAAATCCACCCACTCTGCGCCGACTGCCCCGGCCAATCTGCCATCAAATGCATTTTGATCCCACTTGCGAATTTTATTCAAGCTACCCGAGTACACGTGCCGTCCCTCGTTGAAAACCAGGAATAACTTGGCCGGCGCTAATCGGTTCAACAAATAAACTGAGGTGCGCAGATTTCCCAATGCATCGGATAGGGAAAAAGTACCCTCGAGCGGGAGCTGCGAACCGGTCAAAGCCATATTCGAGGTCAATCCAGAAAGAGCATAACGGAGATAGGCAAACGCCCAAGCCATCGTATCTGTGCCATGTGTAATCAGCACAGCTTCCCGGTTTTCTACTCGCCCCGCCTTATAAAGCTCCTTTTCAATCATCGAACGGAGATGAGCATGGCCAGCTAAAATGTTTGTAATTCTAAGGCAATTCTCCGGCTCAAGAGGAATGTTACTCCCAATACTGGCAAAAGGAGTACGCAGAGGACCTTCATCAGAAATAAGCCCGACGACAGGCAAGCTTTCATTAAGTTCTCCGGCCAGGCGAAGCAATTCGATCCAACTCGCTTCCACCGTCTGTTCAGAATCATCTGGAATCGGAGATAGACCGATTTTCGGTCGTTGATGCGTTTCCAAATCCAAAATCAGGGTATCCAGTTCAGTCAACCAGCGCGGGCGCGCCAACACATCGCCCAAGGTAGTGGTTTCCAGGCGCCAATTAGCCGGCAAATCCGGGAGCAGCCGTCCCAGTAACTCTGATAGTCGATCGCCCTCATATTCAACGAAAAGTACGTAAAATTGTCGCTTTGTCATATTTGGAATGTTCTATTTTTACCACAAGATATGTGATGTATAATTTAATCTTACAGCCAACATTCAAACGGAGAAAATATAATGAAAATTATAACCGACTGTGCCGCGGATTTAACCCAGGAAGAAGCACATGCGTTTGGCATCACAATCGCGCCGCTTTACATTCATTTCCCCGATGGAACGGTCGACGCGAATGAAATAACCCCCGATGATTTTTACAAACGCCTGGAGGAAATGCAGCCAGACATCCCAAGCACCGCACAGCCTTCGGAAGGCGAATTTAGTCGCCTATACGAAAACGTCAGCCCCCAAGACGAGGAAATTCTCTCGATCCACATTTCATCTGGGTTGAGTGGCACGATAAATTCTGCCCGTCTGGCAGCCCAACACGCGACTGGCCGGTTAGTGCATGTTGTCGATAGCCTCACGTTATCCGGCGGAGAACGGTTCCAGGTATTAGCCGCAGCAAAATTAGCTCAGGCTGGTTGGAAAAATGCCGAGATCGTGAAGCGCCTGAGTGAAATTCAACATTCAAGCGAAGTGGTTTATACGCTCGAGACATTGACCTACCTGGCCAGGGGCGGTCGGATTGGGCGCGTTCAATCCCTGGCGGGGGCATTGCTAAAAATAAAACCGATCATCAACGTCGATCCTTTGGATGGCAAGTACAACACGATAGGTAGATCACGCACGATCCAGGGCGCGCTGGAAAATATCGTCGAGCTACTCGTAAAACGTTACCAGCAAGAAGCTGTGTGGGTGTCTGTGATGCATGGCCAATACGCTGAAAAAGCGAAAATCCTGGCAGATATGGTACAAGATCGCTTGAAAGTTGGCAAATTGGAGATATTGCGCATCTCGCCTGTATTAGGTGTGCATACCGGTCCAGGGATCGTGGGTGCTGCGGTAATGCCTATGCGCTTAGCAGAATAAAGAATCGACTAATAATCGTTAAACCGATCCTATCTCCATCGGATAGGAAACTGATGCGAAAGCTTACATCCGTCAGCATACAGAAAATCACACTGCTGATCATTCTCGCGGCCTTTGTGCGAGCGCCTGACCAATACACTCCCCCATCCAGAGAGCACGTGTTTTTGGTTCAAGCCGGGCCGAACGCTGCCTATCTGCCGTTGATATCAAAACCGAGCCTGGCGCTATCTGTCTACCCGAACGATAGACAAGCTTCTCTGGAGTTCTACAAGAATATTTACCTTGCCTCCGTGGGCATCGATAGCGCCTGGAGCGGGAATCATAGTAGCTGTGACGCCGGGGAGACCTCCCCCGCTTTTCGAGAGGCGGTCCGATTACGAATCAATTATTTCCGCGCCATGGCCGGGGTACCAGGAGATATCCTGTTATCTGATGAATATAATCGCAAGGCGCAGCAATCTGCCCTGATGATGAGTGTGAACCAGGCGCTTAGCCACGATCCCCCAACCAACTGGTTGTGCTATACCGCTGAAGGACATGAGGCCGCAGGCAGCTCCAACCTTGCATTGGGTATCTATGGCCCGAATGCGATCGATGCATATGTTGAGGATGGCGGCAGCGGTAACTCAGCCGCCGGGCATCGCCGGTGGGTTCTTTATCCACAAACAAAAACGATGGGCAGTGGAGATATACCGCCTACCAACGGATATCCATCAGCCAACGATTTATGGGTCTTCGATGCAAATATATGGAGGCCTCGGCCTGTCACGCGCGAAGAGTATGTCGCCTGGCCTCCTCCTGGCTACGTACCCTATCAAGTTGTCTATCCACGCTGGTCATTTGCATATGCAGGCGCGGATTTCAGCGCCGCCAGCGTGAGCATGACATCCGGCCCAGATCACATTGCAGTCACATTACAACCTGTCGTGAACGGCTATGGCGAAAACACGCTCGTCTGGGAGCCTGGTCTGGAGTTCGGAATTGCACCGAGCTCCGACGTTTCCTATACGGTCACCGTCAGCTCGGTCAAAATAAGCGGCCAATCGAAGTCATTTACGTATAATGTAGTAATCATTAACCCCGATTCCCAGAATAAACCTTTGTCAGACGAAAACCGCTCATTTTATTTAGGAAGTCCCCCCGGAGGTAACTAAAAATACCATGTACATGATCAACCGCGCCGTCGCAGTAATAAAGCCCAAACAACCCTTCGTAGACTGGATTAATTCCCATCCAGATAGCGCCGGGTTCACCACCAGCCTGGAGGAAGCCCGCCAAGACTGTACGGCGTACTTACTTCCTGACTATGATGAAGATAGCGAAGCAAAATCCTTTATTAAAGATTTAAGTGCTGACATTTTTGAGATCGAATTGGACTCCTGGTACCATGACGAAACTACCTGGCCGCGCAAGCGCGATTTTCAGATCTTTCAAAAATGGTTCGATGTCGAAATCCATTCGATGGTGATCGACCCCTATGAAAATGAAATCGTGAAGGAAGATTATTAGGCAAATTACCACTCGCAATTCAACAAACTTTCTGTTTGGAAATAGCACATTTTCTTAAGGAGCGCCAAAGTGGACTTAAAGCGATTGATTGAACAATTAAGGATAAACGGGGGTCGACTGCAAGCGCTCATGACCG
>JAYRNN010000195.1:0-6663 GCA_041912175.1 Anaerolineales bacterium
GGAGCTTCGATATCCAGATACAGGATAACGGCGGCGCATGGCAGAATTGGCTGAGCGGCGTCAGCGCATCGACGCTGAACGGTACTTATTATGGTCAATTGGGGCATAGCTATGGTTTTCGTAGTCGGGCGATTGATAAAGCCGGCAACCAGGAAACTTATCCTGCCAGCGCGGATGCGACGACCAAGGTCAATCTATGTGACCCAGACGCCTACGAGCCCGATAACGCGATCATGCAGGCCGGTACGCTGGACTCAGGCCAGGCGCAAGCGCATTCGATCTGTGGAATCGGGGACCAGGACTGGGCGGTATTCAGCGCACAGGCCGGTCAATCGTTCTTCTTCGTGACGCGCAATCTCAGCCCGGATACTGACACCTGGTTGGGTGTTTATGACGCGCAAGGAAACTTGCTGGCTGAAAATGACAATCGCGGCAGTACGGACCCGTCCTCGATGATCCTGTTTCATCCGAATGCCGATGGGCTGGTTTACCTCAAAGCGACCAATACCGATGCGCGCCTGGCCGGGAATGGCGTAACGTATGACTTGCTGGCTGTTCCCGCACAAAATATCTATTTGCCGCTGCTCAATAAGTAAGCGACCCAGCAGCCTGTCGGAGAGAACGCCAGGCTACTAGCAATTACGGTACTACTGGAATCGGTTCAGTTGGATGTGGATATGGTAATCCAGCAGGTTCAGGCGTAACGGATGGAGAAGGAGTGACGCCTGGTGCAATTTCAGTTGAGGATGCCACAAACTGGCGCGTCGGGAGGTCGAAATAAAAGATCGTCTTATCTGTGGCGATCAATACCACACGATTATCCTGCTGAGTAATTACACTTAATGCCCCATGTTTCGAAGGGGATATAAACTTTTCTATACGCTTGCCACCAGGCATACTTATAGCCAATCCTACGACACCCTGGTCCGGATCAGATTGGAGAGAACCCGCATAGAGAGTAAATCGATTACCATCGATGAAACCGCTCCAGGCATTTTGTGCGTCGATGAATAAGAGTCCTGCCGAAATCCTAACCCGTTGGTCATTGTAAATTCCGGTTGGCAGGTAAATTGGAGTTTCCAGTGTACGCGTGGCAGCCAAATACGTAGCTTCTCCGATCGCTTTTAAAGTAATGATTGTTTCCACTGTTTGGGTTTCATCCGGGGCTGGCGTAAAAGAAGCCGTTATTACCAGTGTGACGTCTTGAGTAGGGCTGAGTATGCCTGGGACGGCGCCACGCAAGGTTGTAATGGCGAACACGAGCGCTAATCCAAGGATCACCAGGATAGCGATCTGGGCTATGGTGTTGGTTGGTGTGCTTTTTTTGTTCATCTTGCCTCAATCGCACCCGTCGCCGTATCTGGCCCGCTGTGTCAAAGCGCCTACAAAATACATCTTTCCGACGCTCATTTGGTCAGTCTGAGAAGTAGAATGGAATGTGCCGGCTTCGGCTTGGGTTAAGGTATTGGATATGGCACTGGGAATGGTGTACTCTTTTGGACCGGCGCGGGATAAGGATCTGAGTCTGGAGGTTGGGCTTTTGTCTGGTTTTCGCCTTTAATTGTTATTGGTAGATAATTCATCGCAAAACCATCTATCCGCTCGATATGAACAAATCGATAGACCATATTTGGATGGTTATAGATGTAACTGGTAAAAGGGTAATTGTCCACGTCGTCAGTATGTGCGGCAACCCAATGATATCGATTTTGAGAGCCATAATCTTCTGAATGGACTATGATAACGCCATGATCCCATATACCGTCGTTCGTCCAATCATATTGGATTAGGTCACCTTCGTAAGCTTGATACTGAGCCACATCGCAACCTTCAGGCCCTGCAGGCCAAACTAAGTACTGAGTAATAAAATTGTACATAGCAGTCACATTGGTCCATGCAGCGGCACGGTCATCCATATTATTGTAGTACCAACCAAATGTATTTGAGCCAACCATTGCAGCAGTGCTACCCTCGTGGATGGCTTGAGATATAAAGTTCGTGCAGTCGCCTCCCAAGTTAGTGAAATCATCATATGGGGGATGATTGTAAGGAGGCGCTGCCGTCGCCCAACGATGAGCATAGTTTACGACGCCATTCCGGTTATATTCGTGTATTGAGGTATCACTTTGAAGTGAACATGCGGTAACCACTTGAGGATTATCATTTTCTGGGGCTGAGCTTGAGGCTTTGGCCATTGAATTTAATAATTCTTCTTTTGAAAGCCCTGTTGTCCTCATTAGACGCCATAAATAATCATTGTAGGTATCGGAAACGATTTTCCAACCGTCTTGCTCTTTATGCAAAACAATGGAATGTGGGAGGTTTCGCATTGACGAAATAATTGGAGCAGTTTTGGATATTTCTTTAGCAACCCATCAAAACCGGCGAGTTTTAAAGTGCTAATGGAATAGTATCGATTTTCAAAGTACGACTCGACTAGATGTTTTATATTTTCTTGCTCCGCAATTTCATTAAAACCCAAATTACTGGTTTGGGTTTGGCTCATCCGGCCGCCAGGGATAGATAATACTGTGATCAAAATTACGGCTGCAAAAAATAAGTGTTTCAATGTGAACATGATAAACCCCTTTCTTTATTGAAGGATTTCACTATTTTGGACCAGTCGCAAAGGAATCAATCTTCCATGCTCCATCTTTTCGCACTAATGTTAAGACAAGTGATTGAAGTTCGCCATTCACTATAGAACCAGACATTCCACCTTCACCCCAAGCTCTGACTTGCACAAAAAACTTTTTAGTATCGAGAGCATCAGGTGTAACAAATTTAACCCCTTGTTGTTTTTTCCATTCATTCAATGGCTGGATTGTTATGATTTCAACCGTCTTGAAACTTGTCTTCGCCGCATTTAAATATTCTTCTAAAGTTGGGGAATGACTTCGTGCAGAAGGGCCTAATAACTGATAGGCTTCTTCGTAGAGACCATGACCTAAAAATGTATAGTATTGGGTGATAACAATAATGCCGTTATAGTAATCTAAAACCTGGATGGATGGAGTTTCTACTGCCGTTGGAATTACCGATATGGACGTAGCAGCGGTGGTCCTATTACAAGCAGTCAGCATAAGCATCCATAACAAGATGACAAAGAGTTTATTTTTTTGTTTCATTGAGAATCCCTTTCTCGACGAAAACCTGCTAGAAAGAGAACTCAAGTAACGCTCTACTTTTACTGCCTGTGGCTTCCCAGGTCTCGAAGCTGGCTTGTTTCACCATTTCTATAAAAGCCTCGGGGTCGATGATTTTCAGGTGCTCTTCGGTCAGGCTGGCAGACGCAAACAGCAAATCCAGCATCTGGGTGTAGGTCAGGTCGGGGCGCAACTGCCAGCCCATCGCAAGGACACCGGCTACGTACGGCACGCTCCAGCTAAGGCCGCCCTGCGCATCGTATTGGTAAGAATAATTGCCTCGATAATATTCTTCAACCGTCGTCCTCATGGCGCTGGGAATATAAATCCGTTGTTCATCATGTAAAAACGGTTCCTTTGTTGGCCAGCCTGGCGTGCATTTCGTAACGTTTTCGGGATCCAGCGGGTCAACATAACAGGGAGCGGTAAGCCCCTTGTTGCTGGTGCAGTCCAAAACTAAAATGCCGGCGTCTGCGGCTCTTTGATAGGCGCTGTCCCAGGCAGCATTATTTTGTTTGAACGGCGATCCGGGACCGGAAGGGTTTGCTGAAACTGAAACCAGGCGGATCTTCTCACCGGCTGGTAAACTGGCGTTTTCTTCAATAATCCAGCTCAACGCGTCCGCAAAATATTGGGCATCCAGTTTCCAGGATGGCGCAGCGGCATAATATAACCTTGCGCCCGGCGCCGTGCCAATTGTTTCGCCTACCAGCAAGCTGGCCACCGCCGGACCGTGCATGCTGCTTTCATCTGCGGGTTGGTTTGTTCCTACGTCTTTGTATTTGATGATCTTGCCGGCAAATTCCGGATGATCGGTGACCAAGTTCTGGTCGATGATGGCCACCGTCACGCCTTTTCCGGTGATACCTTGCTGGTGCAGCTTGCGGATGCCCAAACCGGGGTTCTTGCCGCGTTCCAGAATTTCCTGCGCCAGAGCCTGGGACTGCTCCGGCCATTGTGTTGATTGGTTGAACCACAGGGTGGCGATAAGCGATTCGTCCAGGGGGCCAGTGAGACCGGACAAATCTTTATTCCTGACATCCTGGAAAGGTTCGATGGATTCCAGCCTGGATGGATCGGTCGGGGTCGGCGCGACAGCCTGGCTGGCAAGCGGGGAAGCTGGCTGGCAACCGGAAATGCACAGTACGAGGATCATCAGGGAAGCAAACAGGTATTTTTTCATGGTGCGCTGCTTTCAGGTGGGAGTTGAGGTGGAAAGGGAATAATCCTATAATGCTCTCAGTATTTATTATACATCAGTACAGGATAGAGGATTCTCGCAATCACAACTCTGACCAACTAAACCCTCGAATTAACCGCCTTTTTTATTGCGCCTCTGAGCGCATCATGCTACACTTGCCATATGGCCGAGCAATCGGGAATTGTTTTCGATATCATGCGTTTCTCCACCCGCGATGGACCGGGAATACGCACAACCGTTTTTTTGAAGGGCTGCCCTTTGACGTGTTTATGGTGCCATAACCCGGAAAGCCAGCAGCAGACGATTGAATTCATGTATCGACCTTCGCTGTGTATTGGATGCCTGTCCTGTGTGGACGCCTGCCCGGAAGGGGCGATTACTGCATCCGGAGCGGGTGTACTCATCGATTTAAAGCAATGTCTTTTATGTGGAGCCTGCCTGGAAGTGTGCTATACAGACGCGTGCCAAATCGTTGGGCGTGAAATGCCGGTCAGCAAGGTGATGGCGGAAATCCGTAAAGATGTCCCATTTTACGATGAAACGGGCGGTGGGGTGACCTTTTCGGGCGGCGAACCGCTGATGCAAAGTGAATTTCTAGGCGCCTTGTTATCCGCATGCAAACAAGAAGATATTCATACTGCGGTAGATACATCGGGTTCAGCGCCCTGGAACGTCATCGATGCCTTGCGTCAGGATGTGGACCTATTCTTATACGACCTGAAGTTACTCGATGACGATCTTCATCTAAAATACACCGGTATCTCGAATATGCGAATCTTGGAGAACCTGCGCCAGCTCTCAAGACAGGGTCAAAAGCTGCGGGTGCGGATTCCACTCATACCGGGAATTAACGATCGCCCGGAGGCGTTGTCAGCCCTGGCCGAGTTTATCGCCGGGCTGCCGAACCGGCCGGAGGTGGAACTCTTACCCTACCACGAGACCGGCGTGGAAAAATATCATCGCCTGGGGCGCGATTACACCCTGGGGGGTGTAAAACCTGCCCAGGCGGATGAGATCGCGGAAGCAGCCAAGATATTTGATTTTGTTCTGAAGGAGCAACCATGAGTATCTCACCACGCGTCGCTCGGTTACGCCAGGCCAGCCTGGATGCTGGGGCAAGCCTTTCCCCTCAGCGCGCCCGCTTGCTGACCGAATATTATTCTCAACATACAGAATTGGAATCGACTCCCGTATTGAGAGGCAAAGCCTTTGCGTATCTACTCGAGCACGAGGACATCTATCTTGGGGACGGCGAACTCATCGTCGGTGAGAAAGGCCATGCACCGAAGGCCGCGCCGACCTACCCTGAGCTATGCTGCCACAGCCTGGCGGATCTGGAAATGCTCAATAATCGCCAGAAAATCCCGTTTGTAGTCAGCCCCGACGTGCGAGCGCTCTACAGCGATGTGTTAATCGACTTCTGGCGAGGACGTACGCTCCGCGAGCGTTTGTTCGCAGAGATGACCCCCGAATGGGAAGCTGCCTATGCAGCCGGCATCTTTACCGAGTTCATGGAACAGCGCGCCCCCGGACATACCGTGCTAGACGACAAGATCTATCGAAAAGGCATGCTTGACTTTCTGGTTGATATCCAGGCCAGCTTGGACGGCCTGGACTTTTTCAATGATCCGCAGGCCTACGCCAGACAAGAGGAATTGAAGGCGATGGCGATCGCTGCCCAGGCGTTGATCGCCTTCGCCGGCCGCTACGCTGAACTAGCACGCCAGAAAGCAGATGATGAGAAAAACCCGGCCCGAAAAGACGAGCTTTTGCGTATAGCCGAGATTTGTGAACGCGTCCCTGCTCACGCGCCGCGCGACTTCTGGGAGGCTTTGCAATATTACTGGTTTGTTCACCTCGGTGTGACCAAGGAATCGAATACCTGGGATGCTTTCAGCCCAGGCCGATTGGATCAACATTTGTTTCCCTTCTATAAGCAAGGATTGGAGCAGGGTGCATTGACTCGCGGGCTTGCCGAAGAGCTGTTACAGTGCTTTTGGATAAAATTCAACAATCAACCTGCACCGCCAAAGGTAGGCGTCACCGCGGCCGAAAGCGGTACCTATACTGATTTTGCTCAAATCAACCTGGGCGGAGTGCAGCCGGACGGATCGGATGGCGTCAATGATTTGACTTACCTGATCCTGGATGTGGTCGAAGAAATGCGCTTGCTGCAGCCCAGCGCTTCACTCCAGGTCAGTAAAAAGAACCCGGATCGATTCGTCAAACGGGCGGCGAAAATTATTCCAACCGGTTTTGGACAACCAACGATATACAACCAAGATCCTGAGGTACACGAGATCGTGGTTAAGGGGA
>JAYRNN010000196.1:0-4184 GCA_041912175.1 Anaerolineales bacterium
CAACCAGCCGGCCAGGCAGATCCAGGGCTTTTCCAGCCTGCTCACCGTGCGCAGAAACGATGACAACAACACCCGCACCCAACTGTACATCTTGATCGCCCGCATGCAGAATGGCGAGCAAGTCGATTTATTGATCGACCGCTCGCAGGCGGTCATCGTGGCGATGCGCAACAGCCTGGCAAAGTTCCAGGATGAGGCGGTTTGAGGCGGGGCGAGATACGCTTACTTCTGTAGCTGGCCAGCCATTGCCTCGCCAAGAATCTGGTGGATGCGCCGGGTCAGATAGTAATCGCCCCAGAAATAATATTCGTCCGGCTTTTCGCAAATAACGCCGACGCTTGCCGGCAACTGTGTACAGGTACCCGTCAAATTCGTGAGCCCGTACTTCGCAGGGTTATTGCGAATCTGGGCGTCGACGGCGCGGAAATCGAAGGGGTCGATTTTGATATCCAATTTCCTTCTTCTCTAAATCGATGGCGTCCCATTGGCCTTGCGCAACCGCTTCCTTCAAGGCTGCAGCTAAACGACTGGTGTCGGAAAGGTCATCGCCGAAGGCAATAATTTGCGTGAATGCAGGAGCCGGCGTATTGGCCGGCGCGGGCAGCGCCGCAGTTGCTGTTGGCGCGGCGGCGGAACAGCCGGCGAGCATATCCCGCAAGCTGCCCGGCTATACGAAGAAGTTGGAGCGGTGATGTGAGTGGGGAACTATTTTAAAACAGTGAGTCGCTTCCTACTTAGCCTTCTCTCTTTCAAGGATGGCAAGCGTTTCCGGAATCAAAATTTTTCTAATCTGTTGGAACTTTTTATAAGGCAAGAGGGAATTTAAATCTTCGTCAACGATGCGCTGGTTGACATGCTTTTTAATAAAATCGATCAGCTCTTGGAAGTATTCCCCAGGGTTTAGTCCAGTCCTTTCGGCTATAACCGCGCCATGATAGGTAAAACCCTTTATAAAAAAGTAGTGGATATCGTAAAGATCCCTGCCGGCAATCGTCTGATGCTGTGCATAACGATCCGTCACTGCCGCCAGTTTATTCGCAAACATGGTTTCAATGGTTTGGCTGTTTATTAGCCGGTCTATTTCTGGGAGATATTGCACCCGGTATTGATTCGCTTTGATCCTGATGCTGCTCGCACTGACTTTTAAAGTATTTCTCTTCTTTGGATCATTGGGATAACGCAATTGAAAGAAAAGAACCTTGTCAAATTCCAGAGTCACGCCAAAACCTAAGCGATCAAAGATTTGATGCAATATATTTCGCAGAGCAGTTTCGTCGGCATCTTTTAAAACATCAAAATCCAAATCAACCGAAAAGCGGTCCAAGTAGCCAAGCATCGCAGCACAAGAACCGCCTTTAAATGCCAGTGACCGGGCTAATAACGGCTGATCTACCACTTCGATAAGCAATCTATTGAGATATGACTTATGAATAATGTCTTCTGGACGCAGGTCTATCATAGATAACCGATTTCTTTTTGAATTAATTTCACTTTTTCAAAATCGATCATCTCTGGAATGTCAAAGTGATACCTGGGATTGAAATACAGCAAATCCGCTGCTGCCCGTTCAGTCGAGGCCACAAATCGTCCTTTTTGGTTATCGATGCCAGCCGGATGGTAAAGGTAGATATCTTTCAGTTTACGAAAGCGAAAAGACCACTTTCCGACGGTTACCCGCTTGGACTGGTCAGCCACAAAGGTATAGTCATATAGCGCCTGGGAGATGACGCCAGCCTGCGATAATATTGTTTCGGTCGAAAGATAAGTATAGCGATGGATAATTGCCTGGCCGAGTTCCGCAGGATCCAATGACGAGACCGGCGCCGAAGAATACAAGCCTCTGTAAATCGGAAAAAGTACACCTTTGTCAATATAACGAGAAATCGTCATATGCAAATTGTGTTTATCGGCGATCCCCCAAAGAATAGCCAGGTCGTTGGTGTGAAAAAGCTTCCGATCCAGTTGAATAAGTTCGCTCATCCTATACATATATGTATAGTATAAACAATCATTTACCTGGCGTCAAGAGTATAAAAGGAGTATGGATCGTTTCAATAGCTGAGGCGATCAAGGTTGTGCAGTTATCGAAAAGAGCGATGTCCTCGATATATACAATATACTAGTACATTAATTTGACATTTAGATGGAAATGTACTAATATAATAGTACAAACCATCGTAATTGGTACTGGAGAAGATTTTATGGCTGAAGCAAACTCAGTAAAGGAACTCGAATTAATACCATCCCACAACGCTCGGAATAAAAAAAGAGCGCCTGCCGATCTGGGAGAAACTTCTGCGAATCGAAATTCAACCGCCGAGGTTGATGTGGGCCGTCGTCTAAGAGCGTTGCGCAATGAGCGAGGCCTGTCAATCCGGGCTCTGGCCAACGCCAGCGGGCTTAACGCCAACACACTTACCTTGATCGAAACTGGCAAGACTTCCCCGAGCGTCAGCACGCTGCAGCAACTGGCCAGCGCGATGAATACGCCGATCGCGGCTTTCTTTGAGACGGAGATTCCCAAAAATAAAGTGTCTTTTCTGAAAGCTGGTCATCGTCCGCATGCCGCGTTTGCCCACGGAAATTTCGAAGACCTGGGCGCCGGGTTGACCTTGCGCGGCGGGTTACCACTCCTGGTTACTTTGGAACCCAATGCGAACAGCGGTCCTACTCCGATTGTCCATACCGGTCACGAGTTTGTATTTTGCCTGGAAGGGTGTTTATCTTACATCGTGGATCATGAGAGTTACCAGTTAGAACCGGGCGACAGCTTACTTTTTGAAGCCTATCTCCCCCATTATTGGTTCAATGCGGGTGAAACACCCTCACGCTCTCTGTTGGTGCTCTGTCCTGCGGATGAAAGCGATCACCCGACAGAGCGACATTTCACGCCGGAGTAAAGCCAGAAACGTGACGGCCTATTCCCCGGCCATGCTCTGACAAACTGGAGGCGTCGGATGTCACGGAAATTAGCTTTAATTTTGTATCTTTCTGCAAGCCTGGTTCTGCTTGCCGGATTCAGTCTTTCGAGAAGCTCAACAGCATATGCCCAATGCGGCGATCCGCCTCCAAAATCATCGTGTATCACATGCCACGAAAAGGAAGACCCGGTTTACCAGAATGGTGAATGGCATGGAATCCACGCCCTCAAAGACTGCTGTACGAACTGTCATGGCGGCAACTGCCGCATGATGGAACTAGAACTCGCCCATGAAGGTCTGGTGGCCCATCCATTGGATGACATCTATACCAATTGCTTTCAATGCCACCCATACGATTACCAGGAAAGAGCGGCGCGTTTCGGAACGCTGCTCGGCGTGGTTCCTGCAAGCCGGCCTACGCCAACCCCGGTTCCTACAGGGCCTGTGATAGATCATCCGATCGTTATCTTGCCAGAAACGATCCCCAATCAGACGGCGGCGTTTCCCTGGCTGTTCGTCGTGGGCGGGATTATCATCTGCATTACTGTTATAGCTGGATTAGGATTAATTTTTACTCGCTCACATGCCCAGACCTAAATCAAGCGTAATGGAACTGTGAACGAAAATAACCGGATCATAGGAGATTTCAATGAAAATCGCAGCAATCACTGATGACGGAAAAACGATCAGCCAACATTTCGGCAGAGCACAATTTTACATGGTCGCCACGGTCGAAAATGGACAAATCACCCAGCGCGAATTACGCGAAAAGCTGGGGCATGCCCATTTTGTAGACCAGCCTCACGCAGAAGAAACGCCTGACCAGCCGCACGGTATGGACGCCGCTTCGCACAACAAACATTTACAAATGGCCGAATCAATCGCTGATTGCGAGGCTTTATTGTGCCGTGGGATGGGCAGAGGCGCCTATGAGAGCATGCTGGTACGAGGCATTCGACCCATTGTGACTGATATCAGCATTATTGACGAGGCGATGATGGCATATGCAAATGGAAATATCGTCGTCCTGATAGAAAGGCTGCACTAGATAACCCGATCATCGTCATCGTGCTTTCAGTGCTGTTATTCCGGGAAAAAATCGCCGGAGCGGCGCGCTTCGGGTTATTGGCCGTGATCGCCGGTATGCTTTGTGCCAACGGGCAAAAGGCAGTCAGCATCAGCGGCCTTGAAAATCCGGTGAGACAGTTAATCACCAGCATTCTCAGGGTCGCAATATTTGTAGGGCTTAAGCAGGGTTATTCG
>JAYRNN010000197.1:0-2519 GCA_041912175.1 Anaerolineales bacterium
ACGCTCCATGGCCAGCGCCAAGAGCGCCTGCGCCCACGGGTTGAGGCTGGCGCGTGACTCGTACAGGCTTTGCATGTTATCCAGGTTGCCTGCGTCAGCGTTCGCCAGGGCATAGTAGGCGAATGCCAGGCGATCTAATTGCACGGTTTCTTTGGGCAGCGGCTGCGTCGCCAGGTTGGTATTAAGATATTCGATGGCGCGCTGGATCGGTTGATCGTTGGAAAGAATGTTCGCGCCACGGGCGCGCGTCAAGCCGAAGAGTGCATAGGCTGTCATAAAAGCATCGCTCTGGCCGCCCGGCTGCCAACTCCAGCCGCCGTCGAAATTTTGCCGGTTAAGCAGGGTTGTCAAACCCGTCTCGAGGTTGCGTGTTAGCTCGGCTTGTACGGCCGGCGCCTGCAGCCCGAATTGTTGGAAGGTGCGATACATCTCCAGGTTGGGAAGGAAGCGCGAAATGGCCAGCTCGGTGCAGGAGCACTCAGTTTCTTCAAGCACTTGCAGCGCCTTGAGCATGGCGGCTGCCAGAGAAGGGGCAAGCTCCAGGCTCAGACTCCCGCTGTTTGGACCTGATTTCGAAGCGTCAAAGAAACGCGGCAGGCTGATTAATTCCAGCCGCTGTCCTTCTTCATCTAAAACACCAGCGGTGCGGAAAGTCTGCGGGGCGGCGAAATGAAGGATGGACAAGTCGCCCAGGGCGGGTCGGGCTGCGTCTTGCAAAGCGCCATCGTTCGTCGAGGCAGAGAAAATCAATTTTGCCACAGGCTGGTCGAGCACGCTTCCCCACCAGGAAACGCGCGCTCGACCATTGGCTGGTACGTTGAATGGTTGGCGCGCCGCAGCAGTCTCATCCAACCGAAAGCCGTCCGCCTGCAATGATGCTTCTCCTTGCATGTCCTGGTCGGTATTGTTCTGCACGATGGCTGCCAGCTCGAGATGGTCGCCAGCAACCAGGAAGCGTGGTGTGACCGGCCGTACCAGCAGATCCTTCGTTGTGACCACCTGGGTTTCAGCTTGACCGACGCGTGTGTCGCTGGTCAGGCCGCGCGTCTGCACCCGCCAGGTGGTCAAACTGTCGGGCAGGGTAAGGTTGATCTGGGCCTTGCCATTCACATCCGTGACAACATCTGCCTGCCAGAAGGCTGTATCTGGGAAGCGCTCGCGCACGGTTGTAATTCCGCCATCTCCCCCTCCGCCCCCACCGCCTCCTTGCGGCCTTTCAATTTTACGCGCAGCATCCACAGAGAGCGGCAGGCTGGTGCGCACGCCAAGAGGCTGGTTTCCGTAGAAGTTTGGCAGGATGTCGAGCGAGTTCGGGTCGGCCAATGCCAGGGCAGCCAAATCGACCACAGCCAAAGAGAACTCACCCTGGACAGGCTGTCCGGCGGCGTCGCTGACCTGGATTTCAAAGTCCACAGTTTCGCCTGGCCCAGCGATTTCTGGGCTGCGGGTGATCTGGACATTGAGAGTCAGTTCGACCGGTTCGACCGGCAGGTTGATATACCCCTGTCGAAAATCTGGCCGCCCCTGGGCATCCTGCGCGAGCAAGGTCACCGAGATGTAAATATTCGGCGCGTCATCGGAACTGATCGGGAGGCTGAGTGTGCTTCCACCCGGCTCGATATTCTGGATTTGGTAGCTTAGGACCGTGGCGCGCTCGATCGTGATCAGGGCTTGTGCGCTTTGCGAGAATGGGTTGGGTAGAAATACCTTGGCGGTATCGCCTGGCTTGTAGCTATTCTGGTCGGCAGTCAAGATAATATGCCGGTTGAATGGGTTGGGGAGAGTGAACTGCCCCGCGCCGCCAACCCAAACGATGATTTCGCTGCGCGCCGGCTGGCCTGCGGAAAGGGAGTATACGCTGAGCTGATAGGGGCCGGGTTCTGGCGGAGTGAATTCCAGGCGCGCCTTCCCGTCGGACCCGCTGCGAAAATCTGTGCTGGCTACGAGCGTAAGATCGGGTTTATAGACCGCGCCAAAGAACGGATCGGGCGGTTGGCTATCATCTACGACCCAGGCAACTTTGGAGAATTCGGCGCGCAGGTTTTGGTTACCGGCCGGCGATTTGTCCCACTTGGCGGTTTGTACATCAAAGCCAAGCGCTTCTCCTTCACGGCTGACCCACGTATCGGGGCGGACTCCGATATAGAATTCGGCCGGGTTGATCTGGATTTGAGCGCGCGCCGAGACCGGCAGCCCGCTTTCGTCCTGGCCGGTGACTTCAAGAGTGTACATTTGACGCGCCGGATCCACCTGGGATGATCCCAGATCCAGGCTGATGGTTCCATCGGGTTTGGTTGTGGCTTTGCCCTCAGTGCTGAAGTACCCAAACATGCCTTGACGTGAGTTGTATAACTGGCTGGCGCCTTGCAGACCTACTGCGTAACCGGGTAGATCGAAATAGGAGGGCTGTGAATACAAAGACCATTCCAGCGGTAGATTCCCGGCAGGCGCGTCGAAGAAATAGCGGGCGTTCACCAACGCTTCCAGATTCTCGCCAGCGCGCACCTCGCTGGGATTAA
>JAYRNN010000198.1:0-3505 GCA_041912175.1 Anaerolineales bacterium
AAACTGCACCTGCTGGCCGTTTTCAAAGCTGGTCATCAGGTTTGGCAGAATTGTGGGGTAGTAAAGCGACTTAATGGTTTCGATTAAACCGGAAAAATCCTCGATCCGTTCGTCCAGTGCAAGGATTGTTTTGTTCGTCAGATATAGGATCGCCTGTCGTTCATCTCGAATGGACTTCCTTAAAAACGTTCTTTCTGTTGTCGCACAAGCAATGCCTTCTACTTCGCACCAAAGCATGGAATGAATTTTGATACCTTTTAGCCGCCAGCGAATACCATTTTGATAAACCCCCACGAACCGCTTTCCCGACCACAAGCGATAAAAAAGATAGGAAAAAAGAATTAGAAATGCAAGATAAGCCATCATAATGAAAGGCTGTACCCAATAATAGGCGGCTAACAGGCCATTTTCCAGCCTGTACCCTTGGAATAACCAGCCAGCATAAGCCAATGGAGCAATCCAGACCAGGAGCCCAAGCAGGATCCACCACAGGTCTTTCGGTTTTAGCCTGCGACCCGGAAAATATTTAACGAGTTCTCCCAACTCGGACATTTTATTATTCATAGAATACACAGTTGCAAATTCGCTGCCAGGATATATATGACCTATCCCTCAACAGCATGGCAAGCAACCCAATGATCTGTGGATATTTTGCGCCACTCTGGGATTTGTTGGCTACAGATTTCCATTGCCACTGGACAGCGCGGATGAAAGCGGCAACCTGCAGGTGGGTTGATTGGACTGGGCACGTCGCCGGTCAGGATGGTTCGGTTGCGGACCCGATCCAGCTTCGGATCTGGGATGGGTACTGCCGATAGAAGCGCCTGGGTATACGGATGTAAGGGATTTTCATATAATTCATCTCGATCAGCCAACTCAACAATAACCCCGAGATACATCACTGCAACCTGATCACAAATATGCCTGACCATGCTCAGGTCATGGGCAATAAACAAATAGGTAAGTCCCAGGTTATCCTGGAGATCCTCTAACAAATTTACAACCTGGGCCTGGATAGATACATCTAATGCGGAAATTGGCTCGTCGCAGACGAGAAATTTTGGCTGCGAAGCCAAAGCGCGCGCAACTCCGATTCGCTGGCGCTGTCCGCCCGAAAATTCATGCGGAAAGCGATTGATCATTCTGCTGCTGATCCCCACCATCGTAAGCAGTTCTGAGACGCGCTGTTGGCGCTCAGTTTCGGAATTCGCAAGTTTATGGACTCGGATCGGTTCACCGACAATTGCGCTAACTGTCCAGCGAGGATTTAGCGAAGCAAATGGATCTTGAAAAATCATCTGTGCTTCACGGCGGATGATCTCCAACTCATCACCTTTTGCTGTGGTGATATCCCGACCATTAATTTTGATGCTTCCGGATGTAGGCGGATATAAGCCAAGAATTGTTCGCCCTGCAGTCGTCTTTCCACACCCACTTTCTCCAACCAAACCAAGCGTCGTCCCCTGGAAAATGGACAACGAAATCCCATCCACGGCGTGCACAGCCCCCACCTGCTTTTCAAAAACAATCCCTTTATAAATTGGGAAGTGTTTTTTTAGGTTTTTGACCTCGACCAAGGGCAAAGGCGAATCGTTCATCTAGGCTTCCCGGTGGAAAGATCGTACCAGCAGGCTACCTTATGCTCTGAGGCGACTTCGATTAAGGGAGGGTTTTCTGTGCGGCACCGCTCAAAGGCATATTCGCAGCGGGCAGAAAATGGACAACCTCGTGGCAAAAGTAATAAATTTGGCGGTGCGCCAGGGATCGATTTCAGGTGCGAATGGCGCCTTTTATCAATCCGAGGTAATGCTTCGAGTAACGCCTTGGTATATGGATGAAGAGGGGTTTCATATAAATGATCGACGCTGGCAACCTCGACGATCAAGCCGGCGTACATGACAATGACCCGCTCAGCCAGCCCGGCAACCACGCCAAGGTCGTGGGTGATCCAAATCATCGACATTTTGTATTGTTCACGTAAATCTTTAACCAACTCGATGATTTGAGCCTGGATGGTGACGTCCAGGGCAGTGGTAGGTTCATCGGCGACCAAAAGGTTTGGAGAGCAGGTGAGCGCCATAGCAATCATAACCCGCTGGCGCATACCACCCGAAAACTGATGTGGATAATTATTGAATCGGCGTTTGACGTCTGGAATGCCTACCCGCTCGAGCATTTCCAGGGCCCGCTCGACGGCGGTATTCTTATCCAGATTAAAGTGTACCCGTAAAGATTCTGTCATTTGGCGGTTAATCGTCAATACCGGGTTAAGCGACGTCATCGGATCTTGAAATATCATCCCGATTTCTTTGCCGCGGACATCTTCCAATTCTGGTTCACTCAATTGCAGCAGGTCTCGATCATTAAATATCGCTTTCCCGCCGGCAATTTCAGCCGGTGGGATGGCTAACAAGCGCAGCACCGAGAGCATGGTAACTGTTTTACCGCAGCCGCTCTCACCCACGACGGCCAGCGTTTCGCCTTCGCCGACGTGGAATGAAATCCCATTAACGGCATGCACAATACCTTCCGGTGTGTGGAATCGTGTAACTAAATCGGTGACATCCAGGGTGTTTTTTTTCGTGGTGGACATCTTTATTTATACAGTCCGGCTGCGAGGATCGAGGGCATCGCGCAAACCATCTCCGATGAAGTTTATGCTGAGAACTGTCAAAGCCATCAACATCCCTGGGAAGAACCACAGCCACCAGGCGGTATCGATGTAATTATATGCACCTTCGAGCATATTACCCCAGGTAGCGGTCGGAGCGCGCACGCCCATACCCAAGAAACTGATATATGCCTCCAGCGTAATGGCGCCTGCTACCCCGAGTGTGGCGGCTACTGCGATCGGGGCGATACTATTCGGGATAATATGTTTGAAAATAATTTGCGTTCGAGGAGTCCCGGTGGCGCGGGCGGCCAGGATAAAATCGTTTTCTTTCAAGGATAAAAACTGGGCACGTACAATGCGTGCCAGATAAGGCCAGCTGGTAAGTCCAATGATCAGAACGATTACGACTACACTGCCGCTGAACGTCCTCCCCAAGATGGTCCAATTCCCAATTTTATCTCCAAAAAATTTGGCCATGACCAGGAGGAGAAAGATTTGGGGGATAATCAGAACCGCCTCTGTAATGCGCATCAACCCGCTGTCTAATTTGCCGCCGTAGAATCCACTCATTGCGCCGATTGTAACGCCCACGCTGACTTCGACGATCACTGCTGTCAATCCGATCAAAAGACTGATCTGACCGCCATAAATCGTGCGCGCCAGGATGTCCCGACCGACTGTATCTGTACCAAATGGATGTTCTCTCGAAGGCGAATTCAAACGCAATTTTGTGTTCGTGAAATTAGCATCTTTCTCCGAATAGAATATCACCCCCAAGAAAGCATAAAGCACCAGTGCGATCAGGGTAATACTTCCCGCGATAGCCATTTTGTGCCGTCGAAACCGCCGCCAAGTGAGTTGACCAAGCGTTAATGGCGGAGTTTCCAACTC
>JAYRNN010000199.1:0-12416 GCA_041912175.1 Anaerolineales bacterium
TACAATCGCTACACGCAAGGGTCGCTTTCGCTCAGACTGGTCATCAACCGGCGCTTGACGATAATAACGTGCAATTTGATTCACCAGCGAGGATTTCCCAGTGCCCGGAGAGCCAGTAACTCCAATGAGATGAGCGTGACCCTCATAAGGAAAAAGTTGATTTAGCAGGATGCGTCCATCGGCAGTATCATTTTCAACCAGGGTCAAACAGCGCGCCAGAGCCAGTCGATTCCCAGCCAAAACAGATGCGGCCAAATCCATAAGAGTTCTACTCTGATCTCTCGCCTGATATTGCCAAACGAATATCACGTACGATCTGGTCAGTGATCGTACCAGGACCATAAACCCCTGCCACACCCATTTCTAAGAGTTGAGGAGCATCTTCATCGGGAATTATGCCGCCCACAAAAACTTTAACCTGGTCCTGACCGTTTGATTTTAATAATTCAAGGATACGAGGCACAAGCGCCATATGCGCGCCAGATAAGATCGACAGCCCAACCGCATTTACGTCTTCCTGCAAGGCACTTTCAGCAATCATCTCAGGAGTTTGGCGCAATCCGGTGTAGATCACTTCCATTCCCGCATCGCGCAGAGCGCGTGCTACTACTTTAGCGCCCCGGTCATGACCATCCAGCCCTGGTTTTGCGACTAAGACTCGAATTTTTTGTTCGCCCATGATAACCTTTCAAACGCTCAGAGTAACTAGTATATTATCAGCATTAAGCCCTGGATAAAACCATTATTGTAAGCATTAAGCATCTGAAAAATTATACCGCGTTCCAATTAAAACCCCCAATGGGCGGTTTTAATTTCTAAACTGGCACGATTCTAGCAACTATAAAGACAGAAGGAGAATCAGGCTTGTGAACAAGGCAACCACTCGAATTCTTTTGATCATTATCGTCCTGGCTTTAGCAGCCATGGCATGTGTCGGAGGCGGAGGCGGGGGAAGTGAAAACGGAAGCGCGGGCTCACAAAACGCTGCCGCCAACTCCAGCCAGGCTGGGATACACTCTCCTGATGCCACCGCAACCTTTGGCGCTCAACAACTTCACATACAATTAACCGAAATTGCCAGGGATAACGATAAATAATTTTGCGCTCCGATTTTTAGATCGGTCTAAATACCAAAGACAGTCGCCATTCTTGTTCAGCAGATGGACGCGTGGCGCGCCATACTCCTGCAGGAGGCAATAGGTTGTTATGATCATAAACCCGGTTTGATCGAAGCGCATCATCATCCATACCAAGCTTTTCCAGGAGGGCGCCAATTGGCCCGCCATGCGTTACCAGGCCAACCTTCCTACCGCCTATACCATCCTCTACAGCTAACTTAAAGACTGGCCAAAACCTGTTGATGATATCGACCATCGCCTCACCAGGCTGCCATTCGAGTAAACCCGGGTGAATAATTACCTCAGCGCCAGCTAGACCGCCAGCAATTTGTGCAGTATGTAAACCACGCTCTAATGGGCTGGAATAAAGTTTATCTACCCCTACCTTTTCTAGATAGTTCCCTAAGGCCGCCGCCTCCGCTTTTCCAAGATCGGTCAATGGCGGTCCCGGAACTACATGATAGAGCAAGTCTTTGCGCCCCCAATCTGGCGTGGCATGCCGGATGAGATACACCGTGTGGTTCAACTCGCACGATCCACAGATAAAGATTTTGTGTTTCTCAAAACATCCTTTTCTAACTGAGATAGGAAAGCGATCTCTAAAGCATTGGCTTGCGAAGCGCGAATTTCCGCGGGAGTCAATCCGGCCGCCGGCGCGGCTACATCGAATTCGTATTTCAGGGTTATGTTACTTATACCTGGGTCATCAGTACAAAGCGCTGCGAGCAGCCCCTTTTGCAAAAAACGCTTTAATGGGTGGGCCATATAGTCGGTGACGGTGCTGGTCTGGACATTGCTGGTCAGGTTAACTTCGACGCCTATCTGCTTCTCGAGCATGGTATCTATTAAAGCAGGATCTTCTAACGCATGCACGGCGTGCCCAATCCGCATCGCACCGAGTTCCTGGATAGCTTGCCAGATACTAGGCGCGCCATCGATCTCGCCGGCATGCACGGTAATCTTCCAACCTGCCTGACGGGCGCGCTTAAAGTGATCGACGAACAATGTCCCAGACCAACCCGCTTCATCCCCAGCCAAATCCAGGGCTACAATATCGTCCGGGTGCGTCAGAAGGGCGTTTAGCTCACTCCATGCAGCTTCTGGCCCATATGTGCGGCTGAGAATGCCGATCAAGTTAACCGGCTGCTTGAAATGCACACGCCCGGCATTTACACCATCCACGACCGCTTCGACCACACCGATTGGGTCGAGATGATTCGCCTGCGCCATAAACCAGGGGCTAAAGCGGAGCTCGACATAATCCAGACCTTCAAGTCTTGCATCTTCAACGTTTTCGTAGGCGATGCGCCGGCATGCATCGTAATCGACCATTACCGCCGTCAACCATTGAAACCTGGATAAGAAGGCCATCACACCCGGTTGCGGATCGGTAACCTGGATAAACGGCCTCAAGCCCTCTAGATCCCAAGCGGGTAATGGCGCCCCGTGTCTCTGGCCTAACTCAAGGATTGTTCCAAGCCTGACATTCCCATCCAGGTGGCGATGGAGGTCGATCAATGGCAATTTTGGGTCAATCATCTCTTCACCTCAAACTAATCATTCGCGTGATAAATTCCAAGATATATCTTGTGAGTATATACGATTTCATCAATTTATTCAATCTTTAGAACATTTGATCCAAAGTCGTCTGGATGGTATAATCTTCGGAATGAATTCCATTGTCGCTCTTGACATCGAAACTACCGGTTTAGAACCTGATAAAGACGCGATCATCGAAATCGGGGCAGTTCGCTTCACCGGAAAACGTGTGGAAAAGGAATGGTCCACGCTGATCAACCCAGGCCGGCGTATCCCTCCATTCATCACTCAACTCACTGGAATAACTGACCAGATGGTGTTAAAGGCGCCCCCAGTGCACGCAGTATTGGCGCATTTATCCGATTTCGTTGGCGCCTCCCCGATCCTTGGGCAAAATATTCGCTTTGATCTTTCGTTCTTGCGGAAACAGCGAATTTTGGGTGATAATGATACCCTTGATACTTATGAGCTGGCTTCCATCCTACTGCCGAGCGCCGGACGATACAACCTGGGCGCGCTGGCGCAAGCGCTGGGAGTGCTCTTGCCAGCCACCCACCGGGCTTTGGATGACGCCCGTGTAACGCATGCGGTTTATCTGCGCCTGATCGAAGAAGCTCAGCGTCTACCAATTAATCTGCTGGCTGAAATCGTACGCTTGAGTGAGAATCTGGACTGGGGCGCAAATATCCCTTTACAAGAAATCCTACGCACCCGCTCGCGCGAAGTCGTCTCTGCACAAACCTTGGAAAGATCATACAAAGTCCCGATTTTTTCGCAGGGACGCGGTATTCCTGCCGCCTCACTTCAACCAGATCGTGATCCCGTACCCCTGGACATAGATGAAGTAGCTTCATTGCTTGAACAGGGCGGGGTTTTTTCGCGGCATTTTTCAGAATTTGAATACCGCTCCCAGCAAGTTGAAATGCTGCGAGCTGTCGCGCAAGCCTTATCACAGCACCGTCACCTACTCGTCGAAGCCGGTACAGGCACCGGAAAAAGTATGGCGTATTTAATCCCGTCTGCCCTATGGGCATTACAAAACAAGCGTCGAGTGGTGATTTCCACCAATACAATTAACCTGCAGGATCAATTAATCAATAAAGACATCCCAGACCTACGGCATGCGCTGGATATAAATCTTCACGCGGCAGTGCTGAAAGGTCGTGCAAATTACCTCTGCCCGCGTCGTTTGGAAAATATGCGCCATCGAGGCCCAGACGATGCGGACGAAATGCGCGTCTTAGCAAAGGTTCTGGTTTGGTTGCAAGGAACGCAAACTGGGGATCGCAGTGAGATCAACTTAAACGGCCCAAGAGATCGCATGATCTGGAGCCGGCTATCTGCTGAAGACGAAAGCTGCACCACTGAAAACTGTATGAAGCATTTCGATGGCGCCTGTCCATTTCATCGAGCTCGCCAGGCAGCCGAAAGTTCACACATTTTAGTTGTAAATCATGCTTTGTTGTTGGCGGATGTAGCCACCGGAAACCGCGTTTTACCAGAATATGAATATTTGATTGTGGATGAAGCCCACCATTTGGAAGATGCCACTACGAATGCACTCAGTTTCCACATCACCCATTTGGATGTCGAACGCGCATTAAGAGAATTAGGCGGGCCTACTGCCGGTTTGATGGGATGGTTATTAAGTGCGACTCTTCGCGTCTTGGTTCCTGAAGATTATGCAAGCTTAAACTACCTGGTTCAAATCACCACTGATCAGGCTTTCCGCCTTGAGGCATTGACGCGTCGATTCTTCCAAGGCATTGACCAATTCCTGCTAGACCAGCGTGAAGGAAAAGATATGGGGTTGTATTCCCATCAAGAGCGTATTATTCCGGCTACGCGCGCCCAGCCGGCCTGGGGAGAGGTGGAATTAGCATGGGATGACATCCAAAATAGCCTGCTGCCTATGTTAGAAAACCTGGCCCGACTCGCCCAAGGAATACTCGAAATCAGTGAATCATTATCCGATGCAGATGGAGAACTCTATAGTAACCTGGTGAATATCTACCGGCGCTTTCAAGATTTCAGCGAGCAAGTCCAGGCCCTGGTATTTGAACCAGCGAGCGATCGGGTTTATTGGGTTGAAGTCCAACCCAATGGTTACCGGGTATCCTTGCACGCAGCGCCGTTGCACATTGGCCCATTAATGGAACGTTACCTCTGGCGAGAAAAGGCCGCTGTGATCTTGACTTCGGCCACATTAACCACGGCGGGAGAATTTGATTATTTGCGCGGTCGCCTGAATGCCGAAGATGCCTACGAGTTGGCGCTTGGCTCGCCCTTCGATTTTGAGACAGCCTCCTTACTTTATTTGGTGAATGACATCGCTGAACCCGGCGACCGGCACGGCCATCAGCGCGGCATCGAAATGGGCTTGATTAACTTGTGTAAAGCTACCGGCGGCCGTACCTTGGTCTTATTTACATCATATGACCAGCTCAAAAAGACCTCCCAGGCGATCACCCCAGTCCTTGCGCGAGAGGATATCCAGGTTTACGAGCAAGGGGAGGGCGCTTCGCCTCACTCGTTACTCGAAACCTTCAAAACCTCAGACCGTGCTGTGTTGCTTGGTACACGCGCATTTTGGGAGGGGGTGGATGTGCCCGGCATCGCGTTATCGGTATTGGTCATCGCAAAACTGCCCTTCGATGTGCCGTCTGATCCGATCATAGCCGCCCGATCAGAAACCTTTGATGACGCTTTTTACCAGTATTCGTTGCCTGAGGCGATTTTACGCTTCCGGCAAGGCTTTGGACGTCTGATACGTACTCAGTCCGACCGGGGCGTGGTTGCGGTGCTGGACAAGCGCATCCTGACCAAAAAATATGGACGACTATTCCTTGATTCGCTGCCAACTTGTACTGTTAAAGTTGGCGCGTTGGCAGATCTTCCCCGCGCAGCCGCGAAATGGCTAAATCTTTAGCAAACCGATTACTTTTGTTTGATCGTTATTAGGCCAACTGCAAGACCCACATCAAGGGTTACCCGATTTTGCGCGTTCTGAATGTCCGGCGATACGAATGAATTGTCGCCTTGTTTGACGTAGCCTGCAGGAAGTGAGCGCGCCGTCAGCGCGGTACTCGTGTCGAGTTGAACAGCCATCCCTTCCGGAACTAAAATCGTAATTGTCCCAATTGCAGCATCAATTTTTGCCTTAAAATTTCCCGTCGCGGGCAAGGTGACTGTGATACCGCCAGCGCCAACCTTGGAAATCAGGTTACTGATCTGCAAACCGGTCAAGTCGAGTTTGCTTTCTCCGGCCCCCATGTTTACTTCGAGGTTAACTGGGACAGACGGCGTTAGTTCAAGCATCCAAGAAGCCTGGCTCGCCTCTTTGGATGGAATAAAAAAATCTGGCCCGTTCGATTGTAATTTCAACTTGGCAAGTTCACCCACTTTGGTAAATTCTTGAGTGATCCTACCTGCAACGCTCGAAGAAGGGATTGTGCCTGTCAGCAGTGCGTCGGAGTTGTCGAGCCGATCCAAAGATATCAAACCGACTGCGGGAAGAATACTAACATCCGCACGAGTCGCGCCTTGGAGTCCAAACTCGATCTTCTCGCCAGTCACTACTTGCACGCCGCCAGGCAGCCCGACCCCTGAAAGCCAGAGCGCACCAGCCAAAACTGCCAGCACCACGATAAATCCGAGTAAAGTCGTCAACCAATTACGCCTGCGACTGATCAGAATATCGATTCCAATTGCAACCAAGATAAGAGGCCAAATGGTTAGCAGGACCTGCAAAGAATTGACATGTAAATACCCGAAGTTGCCTAATAAAAATACCACACCTAATCCCAACAGAAAAACTGCTCCCGTCAAACCCTCGCCGCGCCAGAGTGAATCCAACCCCCAGACGATAAACAACAGCGGCCACAAATCGATCAGGGTCTCCCATGCCGATCCAGAAGTCAGCCCGAGGTTGCTCAGAAGCAGAAAAACACCAACAACAACGAGTAGGATTGGGAAGAAAAGACTTCTTCGGCGTCTTTTCTGGCGGCTGAGCTTCTCCGGGGGGGTGGCAGTTGACGCTGGGATAGGTTGCGGAGCAGGTACTGGCGGAACAGACGGCTGGCTCGGTTCTGTAGGAACAGAATCCAATTCACCTTGAACAGGCTCCAAAGGTTCGCCAGTCGAGGGGGATTGTTGATCAGTCATTATCAGACTCCTTTCGGCCGGCGAAGTAGAATCGCCAGACCACCAAAGATCATCAGTATAGGCCAGAACAAATCAAAACTAAGCCAAGTCAACCGATTCAGGTTTAAGCTCGATATTAGATAAAGAATGCCGACCAGGATGAAAGCAGCGCCGATCAGGATTCCTAATTGCGTTTGTGGCTCTCGCATAAGCCGGTGCATATCTTCACGCGCGGCCTTTGTTTGTTTGGCAATTTCATAGCTGCTATTCTGCAATTTCAAAGCCAAACCATTCCTTTGAACTTGTCCGTCTAATGGGATGATAATCCAAAAAAGCAGGTAAAGCAGCACTCCAATCCCTTTACCAAAGATTAATATGATAAAAAATAGACGCACATATGCTGGATGGACGCCTAAGAAAGCCCCCAGACCACCGCATACTCCGCCAATGATCACATCCTCACGACTTCTATAAAGGGAAGCGTTCATAATTGTCCTGCTCAAGAATTCCTGGGGCGCAAAGTATAGAATATCAAGGCGCCCCCGCCAATAATTAAGACCAGCGGCCAGATATACTTCATCATATTACCGGCCGTAGCAGTAAGCGCCAGCCCGATGATGAATAAGACCCCGGCTGGGATCCAGGCCCATCCCATGCGGCCTTGGGGCGTTTGCACAAGCCCCAATAGCGCAAACGTAAGACCCAGGCCGATCAGGAATAAGCCCCCCGTCTCTATTCCCTGGACGAAGTTATCCAAACCTAACATCGCTGCCAATGAAATCAAGACACCAGCAGGGATGATCGCCCACCACATCTCGCGGTTCGCCAGGTAGATCGCTGCGAAACTTAAACCAATCCCGCCCAGAATTAAGGACCCACCCCACATCTCCACAAAGCCAGGCGCCAGATAGCTAAGTGCAATCAGCAATCCGATGCTTAACAATACAATTCCTGGAACAAGCGCCCACCAATTCTCTCGGTCAACGAAGAATATAGAGAGGAAGAAAACGGCACCCAGGACAAAGGGGATGGACCAAAAAAAACCTCCAAATTGGATTAAGCTAAGATTTTGAAGCAGGAATAGCACCCCACCCAGGATAAGCAGACTTCCCCAAAGAATTCTGGATTCGAGCCATTTCATCATACAAGACCTCCAATCGACCGCAGCCGATTATGCATTCACCGAATGGTTCCCCATCGTTTCAAGAATCAATTTTTGTTTAAGATCCCAAAGCGTTTGGGTTAAGGATACATGATAAATATGGGGATACATAATACGCCTTACACCCGGATCTAAGCGTTCGACATCCAAACGCCTCGTTGATCGGATCGTCTCCAGATCTGGTAAATCATACACCAATTTACCCTCTGCCAGGACATCGACAAGCAGCGGCTCAATCGAAGTCAAATCAGTGTGCTCGACGAGGCGATATTTTGTATGGTCACTCGGATGATGTAGCAAAATCCGTTCCATCGAAGTTGGCGCTTCATTCGATAGCGCCACCAGGTCAGCTGTAGCTTTGCTGCGGAGATCGTACAAACGCCAGGCGCGTTTATTGCCCGGATTAGGAGTTTTTGACGGCGACTCAGATATTTTTATCGCCGGCAGCCAACTTCCGTTATCTTGAACAGCCACCAGCTTATATACCCCACCCAAAGCCGGGTCTCCGCTCGAGGTTATCAGGCGTGTACCAACGCCATATACCAGGCGGCGGATTAATTGATCGGCATCTACTCCGTAACGCGGCGCTTCTTCTCTAATTTGCGTCACTATTTGCCAGATGATCATCTCGTCCAGATTGTTCGAAAGAACAATCGAGACGTCAGGAAAGCCCGCAGCATTTAACATGCGTGCGGCTTGAATGCTGAGATATGCCAGGTCGCCTGAGTCTAACCGAATACCGATTGGGTCGTGGCCTTTACGGGTCAATTCCTGGAAAACGATCACCGCATTTGGAATGCCGCTTTCGAGTGTATCGACCGTATCCACGAGCAAGAGGCAATCGTCCGGATAAACGTCCGCATAGGCGCGAAAGGCATCCAATTCACTCATCCCTAATGAGACAAACAATTGAACCATACTATGAGCGTGTGTGCCTTTGGGAGTCACGCCCAGAATTGATGAGATACCGACATTGGACGTATAATCAGCCCCCCCAATCAATGCCGCCCTGGCGCCTGCATTCCCACCTTTATCCTGAGCACGCCGTAGACCAAATTCCATTAAAACCTGAGCGTGACCGATCTCCCGAATTAATGCAGCTTTGGTCGCAATCAAGATCGGATAGTTAAGTTTATTGAGTAGGGCTGTCTCCAATATTTGGGCCATGGCCAGAGGGCCTTGAACTACAGTAAGCGGTACATTTGGATGGATCACCCGACCTTCGGGGATAGCCCACAAGCTGATCCCATTGAAATCGCCATGTTTCCCTAGCCAATCCAGGAAATCTTCTCCGAATAATCGAGTACCAGCGCGGGTCGTCAGGCTGCGCAAGTAATCAATATCGGAGGATTGGAAATGTACTTCTTTCATCCAATCAAGAAGCCATTCCAAACCAGCGTTAACACAATACCCGGCTTTGTGAGAGCCATAATCTGGATACTCTCGAAAAAAATGATCAAACTGCACCAAACGGTCTTGCATACCCATCCGGAAATACAGTTGGGCCATGGTGAGCTGATACATATCTGTGAACAAAATGCCTTCGATAGATTTTTGCTCGTTTTGATTCATCTGAATACCTGGTTATCTGATATTTATCGATCCAATCCCAGCGTCTACGCGAATATCTGCCCGATTTGTTGCGCCTTCAAAATCAACAGACTGATAGACGCTGCCTGAACGAGGGAATCGGTTTTTATCAATGGCTGCGCTTGCCAATCCGGTTGAGGTGTGAATTCGGGCGGCGACACCGGTCGGAACGCGGACATCCAGGGAGGCTGCCCCAATATTAAAATCAGCGGTCGTCTGGCCAGCATTTGCCGGAAGTGTCACATTGGTCGAGCTTGCGCCTGAGGTCAGATGAATTTTACTGACACGTAAAGAGCTTAAGTCGATGCGTGTCTCTGCTGCTCCCATCTCAAAGACAAGCTCCAGCGGCAAATCCTGTGCCAGGTGAAGAATCCAATCCAGCATGCTATCCTGTCCCCAGAAGAATGGGAAGAATTGATCCTGAACACTTAACGTAATATCCAGAAGATCACCGGTGCGACGTATTTTGAGAGAGACGCCGTCAATGCAGTCACCTTCGATCACCTTACCTGTTCCTGCCGCTCCGTCAACAAATAAACGTCCTGCGCCATGTTGAAATTTAATCCGCGCCTGAATCGCACCTTCTAGCTGTACATCGACATGCTCGGTTTTCATGGATCGACGCGCCAACGTGCCCCATAAGATCCAAATACCCAGGGCAATAATCAAGATGGGAATGATAATCCCCCAAACATTAAAGGTTACGATTCCCAGGTTGTCCAACAATAGGACAACACCGAATAACAAAATGATCGTCCCGAAGAACAATGTGCTTTGCTTCATCTCAATCGTCGTTTTCTTCGACTACGTCACCAGTCATTAATACAGGCATTTCTTTATCAAGTTGCTACCAATCTTTGATCCGACGCCATCCCTAGTATAGATGGTTTGTTTGCTCTCGTCAACAATCGAAGAAAGGAGTGTTTATTTTTGACCAGTAACCTTCTTGATCACGCTGACTACTTTCTTAACAGGCGAATCGGCGGCGTTTTCGCCCAGTTGATCCGCGACTTTTTCAACTGCTTTCTCAATCGGTACATCCTCTCCGTAGGCCTCACGAAGCGCCCACTGGCTTTTGACAATCCAAAGATATAAATCTGTTTCGGTGCGTTCCGGGAAATCTTTCAACATTTCTTGTTCACGAATCACCTGTACGATTGGCATATAGACATTGTCATACCAGGAAATGACAGCTTCCGGGTATGGAACTTCTGCGTTTCTATGTTCACCTAAATACCACCGGTGAGTTGCAATATGGTCGAGTAAGCGGTCATATTTGCCAGGGAGAGTCGTTTCAATACAAGCATCAGGGCGAAGCTCGAGAATTTTGGTCTGCTCAAAGAAATTCGCATGCTCTTGATTTAGAATCATTTGATCGAGCCAGTTTGTCCGGCCCATCAGTTGGATTAATTTTGCCATGTCGGATTGTGGAAAATCCTTAATCAGTAGTTCTGAGGCTAATACTTTGGCAGACTTCTCTCCCTGGTCTTCTGAAGAATAAGCCAGGCGGAGGTATTTTTGATATTCCATAATCCAAACATACAAATCGGCGTCCGTATAGCCAGGAAACGATTTGGGGAGATTTTGGTCTCGGATTTCTTTAATCAGTGGGAGAAAGACATTGTTATACCAGGAATCCACGGCAGTCTCATAGGGCACATCTTTTTTCTGCTCAATCCCTAAATACCAGCGGTGGGTATCAATATGCTCAAGCAAAATTTCATATAAATCAGGATCGGATAATTCAATTTCAGCCTCAGGGTGAAGCAGGTGTAGACCGGTTTTTAGCATAAAATCGGCCAGTTTCTCCTTTGAAGACAGATCGTCAATCTTGATATCGGCGGTGAGCTTTATTGGAGTGTCAACTTCTGTAATGTATGCATCGATAAAAGCCTGGCCGCGTTCACGCGCCACGGATACGCGATGGTTGCCATCTTTAACAAAATAGATATCGCCAATTTTAACCAATTCGACTGGAGGCAGCACGATATCAGAGTATTGAGCTTTATCGATATTGACCCAACGTTCCATAGTTCGGTTTTGGATTGGAAGAAAAGCTCTATCAAAATCATTATAGCGACCCATACTCCCTACAATTTTATCGATCTCAACCTGGCGAAGGCCAATATAGTGCTGACCTCGCATCGGTAGTCGAGCACGGACTTCATCATACGGTAGGAGTCGATTGTCTGCGCCTGTTAATCGACTCAGTATATTTCGCAAGGAGGCTCGATTGAAAGCGCGCTTGAAATCCTGCCTTGCCATGTTATCAAACATTAGGACTTAACTCCTCACCGAATCCTTTTTACGGGGATCCATATTACGAGGCGAATCTAGCGTCACCTCTCGATAGCTGAAAGCATTAATCACCCGCGTCGCGCCGAACACTGTTTCTGCGGGGACGTCTGGGCGATACAAATGGATGTGCCCATGGATATGATAGGCGGGTTTAAACACACTTAAAAACCACCGAAAAGCTTTAATTCCTTGATGAGGCAGATCTGACATGTCATGAATGCCAGAAGGCGGCGCATGTGTGATAAATACATCCAGAAATCGACCAAAACGCACTCGATTTAAAAACAAACCTGGTGTAAGTTGGAACACATAATTCCACATTTGCTTTTGCGTGTATTGGAACGGCCCAGGGCGATATCGCAGGCTACCTTCAATCCCTGCGAGCAGCAATCCTTGATAATTCATCAGCTTGCGGTGCATGTCCACCGCGCCGGATGGAGCAGTACGTTGAGCTTCCAGGCTATATTCCACGATTTTATCGTGGTTCCCGCGCACATAAAAACAAGGCTTGTTCAAAGCTGTCAAAACGTATTCGATATAATAATAGGCCAGATCCCCGCAACCTA
>JAYRNN010000200.1:0-17839 GCA_041912175.1 Anaerolineales bacterium
GGATACCTTGAAAGGGATTGCAAGAAAGTTTAACACTACCGTCGATGAAATGCTCAGGCTCAACCCGCAGATCACCAACCCAAACCTGATCGTCACTGGACAGCGCCTGGTTGTACCTCATCCCACGTCGGGCGGCGGGAGCGCCAACGTCCCCGGTGGGACACAAGTTTACATCGTCCAGCCTGGCGATACGTTCAAAGGCATCGCCGCTCGATTTGGAACAACGGCGGCTGTGTTGCGGCAGCTTAACCCTACAATCACCAACCCAGACAACATTCGCGCCGGCCAGCGCATTATTGTTCCCATCCCGACAAATCAATATACTGTCCAGCGTGGCGACACCCTGGGAGATATTGCCTTACGTTTCGATACCACGGTAGCCGCCCTAATGCGGCTCAACCCGCAAATAACCAACCCTCATTTAATCCATACCGGACAGGTCATCCGCATCCGCTAGGTTTCTGCCGGGCAGGCCGTTGGAGTCGTTCGCTCCTATGGCCTGCCCCCGTTTTATTTTCACCCACGAGAGTCAGCCAAGCGAAGCCGGAAATGGCGACAAAGCCTAGCGCGCCAATTCGACATCGCTGATGAAGAGCGAGCCGCTGGGCGTCTGATCGAACACCAACGCCAGCTCACGGATGTCTTGCAAGTCAACGCCTGAGAAATCACCCAGGGGGGCGCGGATGGTGGTCATCGGAACTCGACCGGAGAACAGGCCGCCTTCAAAGAAACTATCTTCTTCCGTATAACCGGCCGGGAAGACCAAGGCTGGCTCATCCGGACGCGTTCTCAGGGTGGCCGTCTTGCCCGCGCCATCCGTCAATTGGATGCTGAACGACTGGTAGTCGCCGGCTTTGTTGAGCTTTGACAGCGGGTCCAGCGCCGCCCGCAGAGAGACCGCTGCATAGCCGCTCAAGTCTCCGCTGCCCTGTGGCAGCTTAAAACGCAGCGCCTGGCCGGACTCCGTCCAGGAGACGACTGCCAGTGCGGGATTGCCCGGAATGACGATATTCACCCGCTTGCACGGCTCGCTGCCCGGCAGCATCGCCGGCGAATAGTAACCTTCCTCGCAAAAATGGGCAGCGACGCCCTCGGCGACAACCTCCCCGCCCGCCAGGTTGGTGTGCAATTCAGACTCAGCAGCAGGCATAAAAAGCGGCAGCCGATCTGCCCGGGTTGCCAGGCTGGAGACGCGAGCGCTCAAACCGTACAACTCAGCCGGCGCCAGGCTCTTGGCGTTCAACCCCATCTGGCCTGTCGCCGCCTGTAACGCCTTTGCATCCTGGCTGAAGATGCGAGTCAGGAAATCCGCCGCGTATCGAACCAAGAATTCACGCTGCTTTTCAGGGGCCAGTATGGTCTGGCAATCTGGACGACCGGTGCGGGCGAGCGCTTCATCGTTCAGTGTTTCATTAAAGTAATTATGGTTGGCGTTCTCCAGCCAGACGGAGCTCGCCCACTGTTCTTGCGCCGGGTCGAGGCGGGTTATTTCATAAAAAATCTGCCCTTCCTGATGGGTCACATCGCTGTCACAGGCCGGCAGGATCGTCGCAAACGGTACGCGCGCCCCCTCAGCCCCGCCCTGGATGACCGGGGAGGCGATCAACAGCATCCCAGCTATCGGCCCGTAACCCAATTTTTCGTAGGATTCAGGCGTACCCATCAGGCTGTCCTGAGCCAACCAATAGGCGCCCTCGCCGCCGCGCGAATGGCCAAAGATAGCCAGCCGCCGCAAGTCGACCCGGCCATTCAGATCGACGCCGAAGAGATTCTCGCCGCCCGCATTGGCCCTGGCCAGGGCTTTTAGATGGTCATCGACGATTTGCTGTAGGCGCTCGCCCGGATAGGTCTCGCCAAACCCCCAGGTATTCTCGGCGTTGATATTGATCGACAGCGCCACGTAACCACGCCCGGCCAATTCGCGCGCCAGGTATTCAAAACCGCGGTAGTTGGGCCGCTCCACATCGGCTGAACATGGCCAGCGATCGACCATGTCTCCTTGTGGGATGGGGCAGCCGGGATGGTTGCCATGCAGGATGAGCACCACCGGGTACGGCCCATTCCCGTATTCCGGCAGGCGAGCCGGCCCGCCGTCCGGCGCAGCGATGATGCCGTTCAGACGCACCGGCATGTGGCGAAACCGGCTGTCCTCTGGGAAAATCGACTGCTCGATCGTCGTCTCGCCCAGGTTGTACTCGACCGCAGCAGGCAGTTCCCCGGGAGCGGCAGCCGCAGGCGCAACGGCGGTGATTGCAGGTTCAGCAGTCGGCGTAACCGGTATTGTTTCGATAACCGGATTGGTCGATATGATTTCTGGCGGCGCATCGGGCGTTGGGGGTGCGAGAGCGCAGCCTGCTAGTAGGAACACCGAAAGAATGGACAACAGAAGCGTTCGAAAATGTGATTTCATAGGTTCCTGAGGTTAACAATTCTGAATATGGTTGGAAAGATCACCCGCCTAACGGGATTGCGATCAACACCATGGCCACCGCCACACCTGTCAGCAGTAAACCGGTTTTCCACGGGTTGGCGCCCGTGTATTTTCCCCAGCGATAGCCGACAATGAATAGAACGACAAAGGAAACGATATTTGAGACGCGAATAGCGAGCACAATATTCTGTTGCAATAGAAACAGCGGCGCCAATGAAGGCAGTACAGCAAGAATCGCCACAATGATGTGCCCGAGCGCTCCGGTCAGGTCATCGCGGGTAAATCCGACCGGCTGAGCCTGGCTGCCGCGTAGGTGCTCGTGAACGCTTAGATACAGCTTCTGGCGAACAGATTCTTCGCTGATCGGCTCCAGGATGTATTCGAGCTCATCCGCAATTGCCTCGACCGCCTCCTCATCTGACTCAGCCAGTTGGATATTACGCAGCAGGCGGTGCTTTTCACCGCGCTCGAATAAAGATATCAACGCATACATCACCCCATCGATTACCCCCCAGGCCAGGATCGCCCCAAATATGCCGACCAATAACTCATTGACAGCCCCCGAATCGGACGGCAGAGCAAGAATATCGGGTTTGCGGATAATCATGAACGCCAGCGTAAACGTTAGCAGGATCAGAATGCTGAAGATCACCTCAGACAGCACGTCAATTGGATCAATCAAGCGCTCAAGGAAACCTTCTTTTTTCTGCGTATGACGTCTTGCGCGATGAGGAACTCGAGTAGACAAAAGTTTCACCTTCAAGAAACCAGGATAAATTGTGGATTATTGAACAATCTGCTTGATTTTATCACCTCATCTGTGTAAGCGGGCGCCGGCGGACGAAAAGTTAGACAGGATTTTCTGCAACAATCCAGGACGGCCTTGCATCGTCGCCAATCTGCGCAAGAATCATATTCATGACCCACATGATATAATCGAACCAGACCAGCGAAGCCCTCTCAACCCTATGCCCCAGAAAAACAGGCGATTTTCATACCAGGTTTTTCTCGCCATCGCCATCGTGATGCTGGCCACGCTTTTTGCGCCTCCATTTCTGCGCATTCTGGGCGACCGCACCTGGACGAGCCTGGGGATTAGCGAGGGGCAATGGTCGATCATCATGGCCGCGCGTGGCCTGTTATTTATTGTCTTCATTCTAGCTGCGGGGGTAGCGGGGGATTTATGGGGCAGACGTCGCATGTTTCTACTGAGCCTGGGCGCTTTCATTTTATGTATACCGGTTTTGATTTTCAAAGAAACATTCAGCATTCCGTTTATTATCATGTACACCTTCTGGGCGATCCTGGGCGTGATGGTGCGTACGCTGGCGCTTACCTTTTTAATCCTGGAGTTCGAAAGCGACGAGCGTATCTTTGCCTTGGTCATTTACTCTGTGCTCACCGGGGCAGGCTTTCTGCTCTCCCCAATCCTGGCCCGGTTTGCCATGCAGCAAGTGGGTTTTCACGCCGTGTTCATCGCGCCCTTATTGCTGAGCCTGCTTGGGATCGCCCTGGCGAAAAAATATATCCCCGAAAGCCGTGCTTCTTATGACTTCTGGCGATTGGATGCCTTCGCACTGGCAGGCTGGACATTCGGCCTGTGCCTGATGATCTTCGCCGGCGTGTTGGCGGGCAGCCTGGGATGGAGCAGCCCGTTGGTCCTGGCCGCGCTTGGGATCGGCGCAGCGCTGATCCTGTCCATCCGCCGGTTATCCAAGCGGCGGGCGCCGGACAAATGGCAGTTCAAGCTGCGTTATGATAATCATCTCGGAATTGCGATCTTTGCGGGTGTGGTCCTGTATCTTTCCCTGTATGCGATCGCCGTCCAGGTATTTAACTTCTTGAGCCGGGTGCAAAATTTTCACACGATTCTGTCCGGCATCGCGCTCGCTCCGATTTTAATCGGCGCGCTGCTCAGCTTGCTGGCGGCGCGCAAGCTCATTCGCTGGGAGATAGGCCAGGCCATGGCTGCCGGTTTGGCCGTGATCGCCATCCCGGCCGTGATCTTATCCTTGCTCCAACCAGACATCTCTTATTGGGTGCTGCTGCCCTGCTTGCTCTTGCTCGGCTTCGGCTTTATCCTAAGCAACTCCCCGCGTTTGCTGCTGTTATCCACCTCGATGCCGCGCAACCTGTCTGCAACTGTGCAGGCGATCGGCGATGCGACCGCCCACTTGGGCAGCGCGCTGGCTTATTCGTTCATGATCACCTTGTTGGAAAGATTTGGAATGCGCGCTTACGTACAGACACTCGAATCGTTCGGCTTATCCGACCTGCAGATTGCCATCCGCATTTCCACCATGGCGAGAGTGAGCGAAGATATTTCTGTGATTGCCCCCGCGGAAGAACAACTAGAACTGCTCCACAGGATTGATTTCTGGATCGTGCAATCCTACGTGGTCGGGCTTTCGCGAGCCATGCTGGCATTGGCGGCGGTGTGCCTGTTCAGCGCGGCCGTCGTTTATTTTGGTTTGTATCTCTCCGATCGAAAATCGAAGCAGCTAGAACCCTGAAGCTACACCAACCTCGCCATTAACTTAGACTTTTCCAGCGCCCCAGGTACAGGCGGATCACTTCTACCTGGGTATAGGCGACAAATGCCAATAGAAGGGAGACCACCACCGCCAGCGTCGTGAGAACGCCCGGAATCACTTGTTGCATGCGCACCGAGAACGCCTCCAGATTGGCCAAATTTGTTTGCAAGGTCGCGATCTCATTCCGAATCTTGCTGATCTCGTCGTTAACTGCGCTGGCCGCGCCGCTAACTTTGTCGATTTTGGTGGTCACACCCGAACGAAAATCAACAATCGATGAGCGTAACGTATCTGTCAAAGTCTGGACCTGGGTCACCGCGTTTTGGATGTCCGCTACTTGACCCTCGCTCAAGCCAGGCAGGCTGACGAACGGCAGGCGATTGATGGAATTATAAAGATCCAGGATCGCCTCGATGGATCCACGGATCCCCTGATAAGTCTCCTTGACCGTGCCGGTGGTCTCAACCAATTGCTGCTCCCGCTCCGCGGGAAGTAAAGTCATCACCAGGCCTTTATCAGAGACATTCTGGCTGATCTGGTCCGAAGCACGGCTGACTTCGCCAACCGCCGTCTGAAGGTTCGCTGTAGCCAGGTCGGCCTTGGTGAGAGACTCCTGGGCAAATTTGGCGGCGTCTTCTACGACCCGGAAAATTACAACAGCCGAGTCGCTCAGCGGACCCCGGACTGCCCACACCCCAATAATGCCAGCAAGGTTTAAGATCAATACCAGCCCGCACAGGCCAATCAGCACGCTGTATAGAATTTTCTTTCCCAGATTGGAGTTTTCATTTTTGCTCATGACAGCCTCTTTAGAGTAAAAAAAAGAGAATCATCTTTCGTTGCCTCGAAAAATGATTCTCCATTCCAGATAAAATTACCGCAAAGGAAGCGAACGTCAGCTTGCCAGGATCTTCGCCTTTTCAGCCGCGAATTCTTCTTCAGATAAAATCCCGGCGGCTTTAAGTTCGCCGAGCTTCTGCAACTGGGCCAGCTTATCATCCATGCCTGATGTCGGGGCTGGGGCTGGCGTCTGCTGCTGCGCCAGTGCGGCCTGCTGCTGCGCCAGGGCTTCCTGGTTTGCCTGCAGGTCGGCTAACTGCTGCTGGGTGGCTGCTCCTTGCTGGGCTACCGCTTGCTGCTGGGCAGCAGCTTTGTGTTGCGCCCCGCTGACAGCATTTACAGTAGCTGTGGCCGTACCGGCAATCACAGCCGTGCGCGCCATCGTACCAACCAATGATGGGCGGCGCGCTCGAGTTACGACTACTGGACCTCTTCTTCGCATTTAAACCTCCACTCCTTTAATGGGTTTATTCTGATGGATTGCCATATTTTTCGATTAGTTCTACCACAGCCTGTTTGGGGACATGCACGTCAGCCACAAGTTTTCCGTTGGCGCGCAGCACTGCTTCGCTTAACCTGGCTGCCCACAAGTGTTCTAAGAGTATAATGGCCGCAGAACTGTCATTCTCGATCTCTTGGGCAAAAATTTCAACTTCCTCTTCTGCGATAATGCCGGTGATCGCCCCCACGATGGTGTCAATCGCTTCGCTAAAGGGGGTATGCATATCATCGAGCTCGATGATGGCGACATTCCCATCTTCGTCCTTTCGCATGAACAACAGATCGATGATGCGCACAATCCCTTGCTCAACGATCTCGCGCAAAGCAGGAATAATCTCACCCCGAAACTGGTTGCCGCTGAATGATATGACAATATATTCGACCGGTCCTTCAATCATAAATATCTCCTCAATTTATTGTGCGGTAGGTTCTTTCCTGGATGACGTATGCTTCGCCTGCAATTTTATCATGACCTCCGACTTCAAAGGCCAGTCATTAGGCGCCATCCGAGGCTCATCCGTCGCCTGGCCCTGGCGGCTTGTGCTTCGACTGGCGGGGATTAGATGCTGCTTCGAAGCGGCGCGTTAACGGAGCAACCTGCGGCGCAAGGTATGCATCTGGTATTGCGCCAGGCCGCTGATCAAGGCGATGACGGCAAATAAAACCAGGGCAAAAGTTCCCGATAAGACAAGCACCGGGTTGGTTGAGCTGCTGCCCATATTCGACGCAAACATACGCGCAAAGCCATAGATCACCAGGGCTGAGCCGGCCAGTGCGGTGGCGAACACAACCACCATGTTTCCGAGGCGCTGCCCCAAAAAGCCAACCAGCCCTGCCCCAGCCAGCACCAGGATCCAGGAGAAGATCCCCGTATTGCTACCGCCCACCTGGCCAAACAAAGCCAACACGACGATAACGATCACCGCGCCCAGGATGCCGCCGGCCAGGTAAAGGCTGACCTTGAACAGGCTATACAGCGCCACTGCACCGATCCCACCAGCGACGATTGCCAGGGTCCAACGCAGCCATTCCGCCGCGCTGCCGGCCAGCGCCATGACCAGAGAAAATCCGATTACAAAGCCGATAATTGCCAACACAAACCGAAACAACAGATTGCCGTAGACACAAACGAAAATGCCAGCAGCGAGGATGGCTAAACCCCAGATAAAATTTGTAAAGTCCATGATGAATCTCCTTGTTTGTAAATGAATCAGGCTACCGCTGCATCTTGATTGTTATTGCGCAGCACCAGCGACCAAAGGATTAAGAACGCGCCTACCAGCAGCAACAGGATATTGAGAACGTTCGTCACAGCGACGAAAACCCCCGCTCCAAAGTAGTCAGCCAGCATCACGACGCCGATAAACACAAAAAAGAGGCTATTGACAATCGCCATCAGGCGAAGGCCGGTCTCGTGGGTGAGATAAAGGATATAGATACCGATTGCGCCATAAGCCAGAGAGCCCAGACCCAGGATGATCCGCCACAGGTTGATCGAGCCGGCATTAAAAAGAACCAGGAGCAGGACTAAACCACCTGCGCCCAACCCGATTGCGCCGCGTGCGATGAACCAGTTGGCAAGCGTCCCCTTCTCCTTGGAACGCAGCGCGGCATATAACTGCACCGCTCCAGTGACCGCCAGGGCGATGGCAATGATTGCCCCCAATACCAGCCGCGACTGAGTGTGCGCCACGTACATATAAATGCCCAGCGCCAGGAGCAGGATGCCTTCGGCCATGACCAATCCCCACGGGATTCCCTTACGCCACGGCGCGGCGCCTTTTGCTCCCTGACCAATCTTTGACTTCACATTCGCACCCATCTCTCACCTCCATTTCGAAACAATGAATCTCGATATTCTTGGGTCGCACAATCCCGGCGTCTCAAGTTAACAAAAATCAAACCGGAGGATTATCAATCCCGGCCAGATACCCGTAGCGGGCCTTGATTTGCCCTGCATCCAGGCAGGTCACGCTAGCCAGGCGATCGAACAGGGTCTCATCCTCGGCAGACTCGGGTTTCAAGCGTGTCATGAACTGATATGTGGATTGGTAACGGTAGGAGGTCGTGTCCACCATGCGTACTTCGGTACGGCCGGTTTCCGGATCGAGCATTGTGTCATAAGGGATGGGCGCCGCCTGATCATGTTGCAGGGTGATGATGGCGTTGGTGCCGCCATCCAGCAAAAAGGTCACCGCGGCCGCGCCCAGGGTGCGGGTATATTCGATATCGAAGGCATTGGGCGTTGCGCAGCGCAGCTCATAACCCAAAAGCTGCTTCACCAATTTAATCTTGACCCCTAATTGCCCCAGGTCTCCCTCCAGCCTTTTCTTGAGAATATCCAGAAAATTGACCTCTGCCATACGGATATGGCCGTGTTCATCCCGTTGCAAATTATCAAAGGCTTTCAGGTCTTCCTGGGAAAGGTTCTCGAAAATCCCCTCGGCTAAGAGCGCCACACCATAAGGTTTGTCATCCAGCAAGCGCAGCAGGACGGAGGCGGCCAGGATGTCGACCACCTCTTGTAAGCGCGTTTCGCGCCCGGCCCATTCTTCGGGGATCAAGGTGAGCGTCACGGCGGTGCTCGCGCCGATGCCCAGCGCCAGGTGACCAGCTTTACGTCCCATGGTCAAGACCAAAAACCACTGCTGGTTGGTCATGGCGTCGCGCCGCAAATTCATCACAATTTGCGCGCCCAGGTCGCGCGCCGTTTCATATCCGAAAGTGGGAATATCTCCAGGGAGCGGCAGGTCATTATCGATCGTCTTGGGGACGTGCACCGAGCGAAGCTGGACGCCCATGGCCTGCTGAGCGTAGCGCGCCACGCGCGAGGCCGAAAAAGCTGTGTCGTCTCCCCCGATCGAAATCAGGGAGGTAATTCCTGCATCACCTAAGGCGCGCACGCAATTTTGTAAAGCTTGTTCCGAGCGGGTGGGGTTGGCGCGAGCCGTGCGCAGGATCGATCCGCCCCGGTCGTGGATGTAAGCGACGGTATGCGGGGTCAGGATTTCGCCCACCAATTTTCCTTCCATCAGATGTTTGAAACCATCGTAGATGCCCATGACCACGATGCCGTAATGCGCTGCCTGGTTCGTCACAGCGTGGATGACCCCATTGATTCCCGGCGCCGGGCCGCCGCCGACCAGGATGCCGATCCGCCCGCTATGCTTATGGATAGCCATGCTCGCGCCTCCGATAGTTCCATTCAAATTCCTGGTAAGTTTACCATTAATCTGAGATGAACAACCTTGTTAACCAACATTGGGGTACATGGATCTTATTCATGGGCTGCGCACCGCATTAAATCTTGAGTAAATAAGAGCAAAATACAAATAAAAAATCTGTAAATTCCTGTTATCAAGCAACTATTTTGCCTTTTTGCCGGTATAATGAACTAAATCGCACTCACGTTCCTCGAACGGGCAAACCTATCGCGAGGTAGGGACGCAAAGCCATGGGCCTGTTAAACAGGAGGCAGGTTGCCAGGTTGCCGAAGGGAATCCATTCATGGATTCCTTTATTCGTTTTAAATCCTGGCTTCGAACCAAGATGGAGGAAAAAAACAAAATTATCAGGAAACATAGCCCATTCTGAATTGGTGCGAACTCCCACTTCGATTGCACCAGGGGGAGTCTCGCGGTGGATTGACGTGAATATTGTAGAACAATAACAGGAGGACCACATGAAACGAAGACTTTTAGTATTGGCGGGGATTCTTATCCTTTCATTAGCGATCGTAGGCGTAGCCTATGCCTTCACGATAGGAAATGTTGACGGCGTCTGGGGTTATATCGACGGCGTCACCGAAACAAGCTCATCTGGCACAGAAGGCGCTTCTTGTTCCCGCTGGGCTACGGGTGCAGGAGACAGCCCCACATCGGTGAGCAACTGGAACACCGGCGTTCAGACCGGTTCAACAACCGATGAAAACCAGGTACGCTACGGGACCGGCGGTAACATATCCAATTGCACAAACAGTAGCAACAGCCCACAGGGATTTGGCAACCAGAGCGGATTTGGTTTCGACGGTTACAACGGCCCGGTTTCTCCCGCTGCAAATATTCCCTTCTACCTGGGCAAGTTCACACACTATAACAACCCAATCTCGGCTTCCAACAGCTTTGGGTATGTGAACCTGAACACCACCGTGCCGATTACCTGCAACGATGGGACGACCATGACCAGTTTCTCGTTCACTACTCGCTTCGACCTTAATGAAACTCCCAACCAGACGCCGTGCGAATTCCCCGGCAGCTCGGTCTGCCCGGATAAGGTCGAAGTCACGCAGCCGACGGCGCAATCCTTCACCTGCCCCGATGGGGATTACACCGTAAACATCCTGGGCTTCACCAAAACCGGCTTAAACGGCCAGGCATGCGACCAATCTTTTAACGCCAGCGCCGTCGCCACCGAATATATTACCGAGGAAAGCACGGACAACGTGGCTTGCTTGTGGGCCGAAATCAGCCCGCCAAAGGCCGATATCTCGCCCGATAAGACCTGCGCTGATTTTACATCTACGGATCCCTATTACCGCATTGTAACGACCAATGCCGGCCCGGGCAGCGCGCGCCAGGTGAAGATTGTCGACACCATTCCAACCGGCGCCGGGTTTGACACGCCTCTGGTGTACACCTCCCAGTTGACGACCAGCAGCGGCACTGTCAATCAAGGAACCTGCTCGGCCTCTGGCCAGACGATCACTTGCGAGTTATTGACCTCGCTGCCCTCAACCACTTACGATGCCACAGCCAAGTGGACCGTCGATATTATGGTGTATTCAACTGTAAGCGAGCCGACCCCACTTACCAACTCTGTGACCGCATCGACGACCACGACAGATCCAGTCCCCGGCAATAACACCGACTCGTGCACTTCAGAGGCGCCCACTGCGGTCACTGTCTTGCAGCCCACTGCCAGCGCGGTTGGACAGGCTATTCTGGTCGAATGGCAGACCACCAGTGAAGTGAACATCCTGGGCTTCAACTTGTATCGCTCCACGCTCCTGGATGGCCCGCGCACGCTGGTCAACCAGACGCCAGCCAAGCATCCTGGCATCAATTTACCCGGCGATTACGAATACAACGATACAGATGTCCTGGCCGGCGTATCTTATATCTACTGGCTGGAAGTCCAGGGGACAGATGGCACAGTCACGATGGAACCGGTCACTGCCAACCTGCCGCAAACAGCCCTGAAGCTGTTCTTGCCGGCAATCAAGCGCTAAATCGCATCAATTTCTTTTCTTCAAAGCTTTCGGCAGGTAGAGGTATAGATCGGTTACACCTCTACCTGCCACTTTTATTCTTTGCAGATTTCTTGTTTAAGTCATCCGATATTCATTTTTTTTATGGATGATTTATGCCAATTCGAATTTGCACAGGTATAATAATCTGTACAAAATCATGAACGATGCCTTAAATATCATTTACCAGTACGACCCAAACATTGTTTCTCGATCGATTGCCGGAGAGACGATCTTAGTCCCGATCCGCAGAAATGTCGGCGACATGGAGAGTATCTATACGTTGAATGAAACCGCTGCTCGCATCTGGGAGTTAATCGATGGACGCCGCTCCCTGGCGGAGATACACCAACAGATGGTCTCAGAATTCGATATCGAGCCTGCCCAGGCGGAGCAAGACCTGCTCGAGCTAGTCGGGGAACTCCTGGGGCAGGGAGCATTGGTTAAAATCTAATTCTCAGTTACCCACATGGAATGTCCTTCACTTATTAACCTTGGTTATGGGGCTTTTAGCGAGAGCCTGCATGAGAAATTGGGCCAGGAACGGATCCCCTTAAATGGCTCCTTTGAGGTCACCATGCGCTGCAACGTTCGCTGCGAGCATTGCTACTTACCGTTTTCGCAGCGCGCCGGCCCACGCCTGGGTGAGCTGTCGTTACCAGAAATCCAGCGTATTTTCTCCGAAATTGCCGATGCCGGTACTCTTTGGTTACTGCTGACCGGCGGCGAGCCTTTCCTGCGCAAGGACTTTCTCGATATTTACGACGACGCCAAGCGTAAGGGCTTTATTCTGTCTGTCTTCACCAATGGAACCTTGCTCAACGAAGCCATCGCCGATCACCTGGCTGAGTGGCGACCATTTGCCATCGAAATCAGCCTTTACGGCGCCACGCAGGAGACCTACGAACGCGTGACTGGCGTGCCGGGTTCCTATGCGAACTGCATGCGCGGCATCGAGCTGTTATTGGAGCGCGATCTGCCGCTGCAATTAAAGACCGTCTTGCTCACCTTGAACCAGCACGAGCTGGGTCAGATGAAACATCTTTCTGAAAGCCTGGGAAAGGAATTCCGCTTTGATCCGGTGGTGAACGCCGGGATCGATGGCAGCCTGTACCCGACCCAATTCCGTCTACCGCCCGAGGAAATTGTCTCGCTGGAGATCCAGGATCCTGGCAGGGCGGAGGAATGGCCGAAGACGTTCGAGGCGGTCAAGGATCAGGAAATCAGCACCCGGCAGATGTACACGTGCAGCGCCGGGCGTAATTCTTTCCACATTGACCCGTACGGTAAAATGTCTCTCTGCCTGACTGCACGTACCCCGAGCTATGACTTACGCCAGGGGTGCTTCAAGGAAGGCTGGGAACGATTTATGAGCAGCATGCTGGCGCTTGAATATAGCCTGGCTTTTGGCTGTTCGGGCTGCGATTTGCGCACAATTTGCGCTCAATGCCCGGCGATGGGCCTGACTGAATTTGGCGATGCAGAAGCACGTGTTCCTTTCATCTGCGAACTGGCCCATCTACGTCACGAAGCGTTTGATATTCCAATCATCCAATAAAGAAGCATTTTATCAATATTTTGGAGGCAAAGATGAAAGAAGAAAAGCGATCAATCGATCAAACGAAAAAGGCTTATATCAAGCCGACTCTCAGCAAAATTCACCTGGTGGCTGAAGAGGCAGTCTTAGCGTTATGCAAATGGAACAATGGAGCAAAGTCATCTTGCCAGGGAGATCGAACCTGCGTTAGCATGCGCCGGAGCTAAGCTTCCAGCGATTTAGACGAGATATCTATCTGAATGCCCGAGAGTTTTAATCTCAGCCTGGGGGGTATTCCCCTCGCTCTGGTCCCAGATCGAATAACAGGGGAATATGAGGCGGTCAAGCGCGCCGTTGAGTTTCGCTCGTCAGCCGCTCCTGAGGTAACCTTACAGGTACACTGCGGCTGGTTTCCCGAATTGGGCGATGCGCCGGTCGTTTTTGAGACCGGTCACGCCGGGCAATTGCTGCACATGGGCGATCAATGGGTGATCAAGGTCGGATCGCACGATTTGGACCCATACCAGATCGGCGTTTTTCCGCCTGATTTTCGCGCGGGCGAAATCTACGTCGCCCGCGCCCCCGGAGACCCGGAGCGCTATATCTTTCCGATGAGTTACCCGATGGGGGAATTGTTTGTGATGAATTTGCTGGGGACCGGCGTGGGGATGCTGTTCCATGCTACCGGGGTGATTTACCAGGGCAAGGGCTATCTCTTCACCGGCCACGGGGGCGCTGGCAAGACCACCACTGCTCGCCTGTGGGAGAAGCTCCCGGGGGCGTTGGTCGTCAATGATGATAAAGTCATCATCTGCCAAGAAGCAGACGGATTCCGCTTGTATGGCACACCCTGGCACGGGGAAGGCGGCATGGCATTTCCGGATTCTGCGCCGCTGAGCCGGGTGTTTATTCTGAAGCAAGCGACCCAGAATTATGCCGCTCCAATCCAGCCCGCCCAGGCAGCCGGGATGCTGCTGGCGCGCACCTTTTCACCGCTATGGGATGCGGACAAGGTGGCTTTTCACTTAAAATTCCTGGATGACTTGTGCCTGGCGGTTCCTTGTATGGAGCTCGGTTTCCTGCCCGAATCCAGCGCAGTCGATTTTGTGCGTAATTTACCAACCTGACAATTGCACGTCCTTGCAAGCGCCCCGTTCGAAGAAATCCGGATTTTCCTAGGAACGTCCCGCTCCATGTGATTGCTTCGCCAGGGTACAGCTATGAGTAGAAGTCCTATTTCCGGCAAATTATTGACTTACCTGCTCGTCCCGCTCATCTTGATGGAATTTATGAGCGGGACGAGGCTTAAAGTCCTGGCGGGGGTTGACCTGGGACCGGCTATGCCTGTGGTTACGCCGGACGAAAGGAACGCCTTGCGGATGCTCCAGGCGGATGGAGGACATGCAATCCTGGAACTGACCCCGGCCACCCCCGAGTTCGAGAGCGCCGTTATCGACGGCCAGCCCTGCCAGAACGTCTCCATCCCTGGTTTGTCTCAGGCGGAGCAGCCCGGCTTGCCTGCCTTACCGGTGCAAGGCGCCATGCTGGGTATCCCCCAGGATGCCCGGCCGACGATCCAAATCTTGTCCGCGGAATGGGTCAGCCTGCCCGGCAGCTATCTACTTTGCCCGATGCGCCAGCCCGTCCTCACTCGCGCGCCAATGGGCCCCTGGAAATTAAACGATTACTCCTACCCGCGCGGGCCGGCTTACCAGCAGGACGCCTTCATACCCGCCAACATTGCCGGGCTTGTCTCGACCGGCAATCTACGCAGCCAGCGCTTTGCCCAGGTACGCATGAGCCCACTCCGCTACAACCCCGTCACCGGCAAGCTGCGTTACGCTCGCCGGATGGTTGTGGAATTGAATTTCAACCATCCGGGACAAGTGGCTCATTTGCCTTATATTAATGAAGGCGCTTTCGAAGATATCCTCCGCAGCCAACTGCTCAATTATGACCAGGCGCACGCCTGGCGCGTCCGCCCTGCGACGGGCGAGGTCACTGCACAGTCAACACCTGCTTTGAATGAAACGGATGCTGCCCAGAGCCAAACCGTCTACAAAATCCAGGTGGATCAGGATGGGATTTATCAGCTCAGTTATGCTGCCCTTCAGGCTGCCGGCGTCCCGGTGGATCATCTCGACCCGCGTACTTTGCGTCTCACGAACCAATCCAACGAGGTTGCGATGGTTGTCGAAGGTGAGACGGATGGCGTATTCGATGCGACAGATGTTGTGCTCTTCTATGGCCAGAAATCTCGAACCAAGTACACCAATGTCAATGTCTACTGGTTGTCTTGGGACGGCGCGCTCGGACAACGCATGGCCAGCCTGAAGGGAGCCCCATCTGGCTCAGCAAACGCGCCAGGCGAGTTCCTGACCACCCTGCATATGGAGATCGACGCCGACTATTATTCGGACGATCCCAGCGGTACGAACAACGACCACTGGTACTGGGGCATGGTTTATGCTTACAGCGCGCCCGCATCTCAAGATTTCACGACCGACTTACGACATTTAAGCGCGGCCAACCACACGATCACGGTGCGCGGCCTGCTCAACGGTTATTCTGCTACTCCAAACCACCACACACGCATCTATCTCAACGGCCACCTGATCGACGACCACACGTTCGAGTCTGGCTCAATCTACAACCTGAGCGTAAGCGTACCGCAGTCTTACCTGGTCGAAGGAACGAACACGATCCGGGTCGAGTGCCCACGAGATGGCGACATCACCCTGGATGCCGTACTCGTCAACTGGTTCGAGATCGATTATTTCGATACTTATTTTGCCGAGGGCGACCGGCTGTCCTTTGATGGCGACACAGCCGGAACCTATGAATTCCAGGTCGATGGTTTTAGCTCCACCTCGATTGAAGCATTCGACATCACCCACCCCCTCGCCCCGCTGCGCATCAGCGGCGGGACTGTCACAAGCACTTCAAACGGGCAACAATTGGCTTTCGAAGCCACGCTTACCGGCGAACAACAATACCTGGCTCAGACCACCGCTTCACGCATCAACCCGCTCAGCATCATCCAGGACAACCCCACGAATTGGAAATCGCCTTCGAACGGCGCGGATTACATCATCATCACCCATGCAAACTTTATCAGCCAGGTACAACCCCTGGCAGCCTTCCGGGCCGGTCAAGGTCTGCGGGTGCAGGTAATCGACGTGCAGGATGTTTACGATGAGTTTAACGGCGGCTTATTCAGCCCTGAAGCAATCAAGTCCTTCCTGGCATACGCTTACGCCAACTGGGTTGCGCCCGCCCCTGGTTACGTGCTGCTGGTGGGAGATGGTCACTTTGATTTTAAAAACGTCTACGGGTACGGTGAAACCAATTACATCCCGCCCTACCTGGATGATGTTGACCCATGGACTGGCGAAAACCCCACCGACAATCGTTTTGTCAGCGTGAGCGGGGGCGATATTCTTCCGGATATGTTCATCGGCCGTTTCCCGGTACGCACGGCCGGCGAAGCCCAGACTATGGTGGAAAAGACGATCAACTATGAGCAGGTTGCACCGAGCGGGGGGTGGAACGCCAGGCTCAATTTCATCGCGGATAACGCCGACATCGGCGGCGATTTCCCCGCTCTCTCGGACCACATCCTCAGCGCCTACGTCCCATCCTCTTATGCCGTGGACAAGATTTACTATGGCATGAATTACACCAGCATAAGCGCCGCCCGTAGCGACATCCAGGCGGCAATCAACGGAGGCCGTTTGATCGTCCATTATGCGGGACACGCTTCTCTGCAGTTATGGGCGTCGGAAGGCCTGCTCACCGTTTCAGACCTGGCCTCGCTCACAAATGGCTCGATGCTGCCCTTTGTGATGCCCATGGCGTGCGCCGAAGGTTATTTCGTCTGGCCTTCTCCGGCCGGTCTTTCCTCCCTGGGAGAAAGCATCGTGCGTATCAACGGCAGAGGCGCCATCGCGAGCTGGTCGCCGGTTGGCTACGGATTGAACTCTGGGCACACGCTACTCGATGATAGCGTTTTCAATAATCTTTTCAACCATAACCAGAACCAACTTGGCTACCTGACCACGAATGCCAAGGTAGATCTTTATGCCAATGGCGCTTCGTACAACGATTTGATCGAAACCTATCTTCTGTTTGGCGATCCGGCCGCCCGTTTGCAGACTTTAGCGCCTCCGCCAAACGCCCCGAGCGACCTGACCGCCAGCCCGTTTTCGAGCACCCAGATTGATTTGAGCTGGCAGGATAACTCCAACGATGAGACTGAGTTTCGCATCGAGCGCTCGTCCGATGGGGTTGCCGGGTGGATTCAGATTGCAACGGTCAACGCAGGCGTTACCACCTATCGTGATCCTGGGCGCAACTGCGCAACCTCCTATTTTTACCGCCTGCGGGCTTATCGCGCCGGGGACAGCCAGACATCGGCTTATACCAGCATCGCCGAGGCTGCCACCTATGCCAGCCAGGCGATGAGCTTTACGCCTGGCTGGAACCTGATCGCGTTGCCATTGGAGCCGATCAACTCCTATAACGCGGAGACGTTGCTGGCGGCGATTAACCACCAAGCAGACGCCTGTAGCGAGATTGTGCAGTGGGCATCCGGCGGTTGGAATACCTACAGCGCGGGTCTACCTTTTGGGATTTTCAATATTGAATTGGGCGAAGGCTATTTTGTCAAATGCGCGCAGGCCGTGGCCTGGGATCTTGAAGGCTCGCCATTAGCAAGCAGCGTGGTAGTCAATCTGTCGCCGGGCTGGAAC
>JAYRNN010000201.1:0-2345 GCA_041912175.1 Anaerolineales bacterium
AATAGAAATGCCAGGTACAGGAAGGGCGCCAAAAAGACGGAGATTGAGAAAGTCGCCAGACCGAGCAGGCCTGATGCGCCGGATTTCTTTTCGCCGAAGCGCGGCACAAAGCGCGGTACTAGAAACGTGTTTGCCAGTGCAATTGAAATGCCTGACATGATCATCATCAGGCTGATCTGCCAGGTTTCTGCGCCAAACTTTTGGATCATGAACAGGGCCGAAGTGCTGTTGATCCCGTTGAAGGCAAAGCTGAATAATCCATATACCAGCAGGAGCACACCGATCCCCGATCGACGCGCCATATCACCGATGGAGGCGATTGGGTTGTAATCGCGCCCGCGAATCGGCGTCTTATCGCGCCTTTCCCTTGGCAGCGATTCTGGCAGAAAGAAATAGAGCAAGATGACATTCATCACCGTGACGACCCCTGCAGCAATTGCCGGCGTCCTCAGGTTGAACTGGCCTAAAAGCCCTCCCATCGCCGGACCCAGGATCAAGCCCAGGCTCCACGCGGTGGCGATGGTCGCAAAGTTCTTGGAGCGTTCTTCGGGTTTGGAGATATCGGCGATATAGGCGCTCGAGGTGGATAAGTTGCCGCTGGTAATCCCGCCGATTAACCGGCCCAATAACAGCATCCACAGCGAGCCGGCCACGCCGAAGATAAAATAGCCGACGGCCTGGCCGACCAGGCTGACCAGCAGCACCGGACGCCGGCCCACCTTGTCGCCGATCCGGCCCAGCAGCGGTCCAGCGAAGAACTGCCCGGAGGCATAAATGACCGTGATCATGGTCACCATCACCGCCGAGCTGCTGTATTCCAGTACAATCTTTGGGGCTACGGGAGAAAGCAGTGTAATGCCGATGATATCCATCAGCATGACAAAGAAAATCAAGGCGAGCGAGCGCTTGTTCATTGCTCGTTCGCTGTCAGCGGGCGAATTCATCACTCTGCCCTTAGGGGTGGTCGAACCCGAACGCTGCCGCGCCTAAAAGCCCGGCCTGGGAATTCAAGATCACCTGGACCGGTACATCGGTTAGCAAAGCCTGGAAGCGGCCTTTGCGGCGGATGGCTTCCAAAAACGCCGGTTCCTGCAGCTTGGGAAGGATGCGCGGCGGAATGCCTCCGCCCAGGTAGATGCCGCCCGTCGCCATCACCTTGAGCGCCTGGTTTCCGGCCTCGGCTCCCAGGATGGCGATAAATAAATCCAGGGTCGCCCGGCACAGCTCGCTCGGCCGCTCTTGATCGAGCGCGGCGCTGATAATCACCGGGGTGGGATCATCGCTGGCGACGAGCGCTTCGGCCAGCCAGTCTGGTTCATCGGCGCAGCCGCTATCTTTCAAGTAGGCATACAGGTTGGGAATCCCAAGACCGCCGGAGCAAACTCGCTCGTTGCTCACGTGATCGAACCCCATCTTTTCGCGCATAAACGTCAACAGGCCCATTTGAAGCGTATCCACCGGCGCAAAGGAGGCGTGGCTGCCCTCCGAGGCGTGGGCGATATATTTACCGCTGTCAACGGTCAAGAACGCCTCGCCGAGGCCGGTGCCTGGGGCCAGGACGGCAATATTTCCACCTGGTGCCGGCTTCCCGGTGCTCAAGGCAAATACGTCGCCCGGTTCCAGGATGGGGATGGCATACGCAACCGCTTCGAGATCGTTAATCAGATGAACAGAATTCCAGCCGAAGGCAGCTTTCAAGCTTTCTGCATCGATCACCCAAGTTAAATTCGTGATCTGAGCTCGCCCGGCGAATACCGGTCCGGCCACGCCAAAGCAAGCCCCGGTCACCGGGGCGTCGATGGTCGCTAAGAACTCTTGAACCATCGCTTCCAGGCTGCTGTAGCGCCCGCTCGAATAGGTATTCTGAGCGATGGGCGCGTTGTGTCCATCCTGGGGAGAAAATACTGCCTGGGCAGAGTACACGGCCAGGACGGTTTTTGTGCCTCCAATATCGCCAGCGAGAAGCATAATCCTCCTTATTGATTCACGCCCACCACATGGCGGTTGGTTGTTCCGTCAGCAGCACATCCTTAAGAAAGCTGACAGCTTTCCCCAGGCCTTCATCGATCGAGGCCAGCGGATCTTCATGCTCGATAGACATGACATAATCGTAACCGGATAGGCGCAAGGCGCTGACGATCGAACGCCAGGTAAACTGATCGTGGCCATAACCAACGGTGCGAAAAGTCCACGAGCGCTGCGGCAGCTTGCTGTACGGTTTGGTGTCCAAGACGCCGTTGACGGCGATATTGCGCGGATCCATATAGGTATCCTTGGCGTGAAAATGGTGGATGGCACCGGTTAGATAATGGATGGAGGCGACCGGGTCAATTCCCTGCCAGAAC
>JAYRNN010000202.1:0-20782 GCA_041912175.1 Anaerolineales bacterium
CACCGCTAGATCCTGCGCCAGATCCGCAGACTCCAAGTGAATTTCTCCAGCGCGCCTGGAGCCGCCTGGCGGGCAAGAATATCGAGGGCGCTGATGACGATTTCAACCAGGCGCTTCGGATGGATGACCAGCTAGTGGATGTATTTTACGGACTCGGCTTGGTCAGGCTGCAGCAAGAACAAGAAGATGCTGCCCTACAAGCTTTTGAGCAGGTATTGGCTTTGATTAAAGCCGGCGTGCTCGCAGACATGCCCCAACGTGGAACGGTGTTACGCAATCTCACAAACTCTCAAATCCAGATGATTAAAGCCAGGCAAATTCGATGAATATCACCCACCGTCAAAGAATTGAAGATTGCCTATCGAATGCCGCGCCAGATCGTGTGCCGGTGGCGTTATGGCGACATTTCCCGGTTGACGACCAGACCCCTGAAAGTTTGGCCGCAGCCACCTTAAGCTACCAGAATACCTTCGATTTCGACCTGGTGAAAGTTACCCCAGCGTCCTCCTTTTGCACCAAAGACTGGGGTACGATGGATGAATGGCGAGGCGCGACAGAGGGCACGCGGGTTTATACGCACCACCCTATCAAATCTCCTGAAGATTGGCTAAAGTTACGCGTTTTAGACCCATATTCAGGCTACCAAGGCGCACAACTAACCGCACTGGGCGCGATCTGTAAAGCGTTAGGTAGCCAAACACCCGTTCTCCAAACCGTCTTCAGTCCCCTGGCGCAGGCCAAGAACATGGTTGGCGGCGATCAACTTCTGGTTCATATGCGCCGATACCCGGATGCATTAGAGGCCGGTTTACGAGCAATTACCGAGAGCACCAGGCGCTTTATTGAAGCAGCTTGCCAAACTGGCATCGCCGGAATCTTCTATGCCGTCCAGCATGCTCAATATGGCCTGGTTTCCGAAGGAGAATTCCGCAAATTCGGCCAGGCAAACGATCTACCTACGCTTGAACCGGCGAGTGATTTATGGTGCAACATGGTCCATCTGCATGGCGCTGACGTAATGTTTGACCTGGTGAGTTCTTATCCGGTACAAATCATCAACTGGCATGATCGTGATACCTTCCCAACCTTGGAGCAGGCCAGGCAGCGGTATTCAGGCGTGTTATGCGGCGGGTTACAACGCGAGACCAGTATGGTATTGGGTTCGCCATCCAGCATTACCGCCGAAGCCCATCAAGCCATCCAGGCCACGCAAGGAGTACGCTTCATCCTGGGCACAGGCTGCGTGACGCCTGTTACCGCCCCATTTGGCAACCTCATGGCTGCTCGAAAAAGCGTCGAGATTTAATGTGCAAGACAAAGCAACACGGTTCTTGTTTGATATAGGATGATTTCAATTGGGTGGACTGCGAGTTATCGGCGGTAAAGCGCGCGGCCAACATTTACGGTCAGTGCCAGGCGATACGACTCGTCCGATCACAGATCGCACTAAAGAATCCTTATTTAATATCATCGGGGGTGATATCCAGCAGGCGTCATTCCTGGATTTGTTCGCCGGGACGGGCAGCGTGGGAATCGAAGCGCTGAGCCGCGGGGCAGCTTTTGCGCGTTTTCTGGATACCGCCCAGCAGGCCATTAAAACCATCCGCGATAATCTAGAAAGCACCGGCCTGGTCAAGCGGGACGCTGGTGCGACAGCCGAAGTGCTGCGCGTAGATGCATTTTCCCTGCTCGGGCGTTCCCCGGATGTTCGCTTTGATTATATATACATTGCCCCACCGCAGTATAAAGAGATGTGGAAACGCGCCATCCACGCCCTGGATGACAACCCCGGCTGGTTGAGCGAAGATGCCTGGGTCATCGTACAGATCCACCCGGTGGAATATGAAGCGCTTACATTACATCACCTGGTTGAGTTTGACCAACGCAAGTATGGCAGCACGATTTTGGCGTTTTTCCGGCAAGAAGAATCATAAAAGATAGGCCTCTACTGAAAGGGCGCAGCCCTTGATCCATGATCCGTTCGATTTAAAATGAATATGACCACCCAAGAGATCATAACCTTCACGATCCTGGGTGCGGCGATCTTAATGCTGCTCAGCGACCGGATCAGGCCTGATCTGGTCGCCCTCCTGGTGATGCTTTCGCTTGGATTGACAAGGGTTTTGACCGTTCAGGATACCTTTTCTGGTTTTAGCCGTTCTGCCGTCATCACCATCCTGGCCATATTTATCTTAGCCGAAGGTTTACAACGCAGTGGCGTCACCGACCGCTTGGGAACGTGGCTGCTGCATCTTACAAAAGGCAGTGAAATTCAGCTTGTATTATCGGTTACCTTAACCGGCGCCATCTTGTCCCTTTTCATGAATAATATCGCTGCTGCCGCCGTTTTATTGCCGGCCGTCATGGATGCCTCACGCAAATTAAAGATCAGCCCGGCGCGCCTGTTAATTCCACTCGCATTTGGAACGATTTTAGGCGGTATGGCCACCTTGTTTACAACGACCAATATCCTGGCCAGCAGCTTGTTACATGATCAGGGGTTAACCGGCTTCGGTGTGCTGGATTTTCTCCCCATGGGAATTCCAATTGTCCTGGTTGGCGTCGCATTCCTGGCATTCTTCGGCCGGCGGCTGTTATCCAGTCGATTCCCGATCGAGGATCGGCTTGACACCCAGCCAATGGAAATAGACCTGGCTGAAGTCTATCGCTTAAAGGATCGACTCATTCGAGCACGCGTGCCGACCGGGTCCTCCTTAACAGGAAAATACTTGCGCGAGAGCGGTTTACGCGAAACATACAAGCTTAATTTAATTGCTCTCGAGAGAAATGGGCAAGGCCTCCTTGCTCCCACCTCCGAGACGATGATCCAGCCTGGAGATCAGCTCATCCTGTCGGGACGCGCTGAGGAAATCAATCAGCAATTTTTGCAATCTGTTATAACGATCATCCAAGAACCAGCTACCTCAGACACAACCCTGGAAACTTCAACCATGAGCCTGATTGAGGCAGTGCTTGCGCCCCGTTCAAATTTTATCGGACAAAACCTGCGCCAGGTTCATTTTCGAGAGAAGTATTCCATGAGCGTGATTGCGATCTGGCGGGCAGGGCGACCGATCCGTACAGCGCTCTCCGATCTCCCCTTGCAATTTGGCGATGCGCTGTTGATGTTAACGCCACGCGCAAATATTAAACTTTTGCACTCCGAACCCAATTTAATTCTTCTTCAGGAACACGAGCAGATCAGAACGAAAGCGCATGGAAAGGCCTGGTTGGCCATCCTGATCATGGGATTATCGGTGATCTTGTCAAGCATATTCAACGCCTACATTGGAGAAATCATGTTGGGGGGTGCGTTAGCGATGGTACTGGCCGGCATTTTAACCATGGATGAAGCCTATCGAGCAATAGACTGGAAGAGCGTCTTCATCATTGCTGGAATGCTGCCGTTGGGAATCGCAATCGCGAATACAGGGGCGGGTTCCTCATTAGGGAATTTGGCGCAAAAGGTCGTAAGTTTTGCCGGTCCCCATGCCCTATTATTAGTCCTCATTCTGGTGACAGCAGCATTATCGCAAGTCATGAACGGGGCCGCAGTAACTGCAATGATGGTCCCCATTGGCATCAGCATCGCCAGGCAAATCGGAATGGATCCCCGTTCGCTTGTCATGGGCATCGTGTTAGCTGCATCCATGGCTTTCATTACCCCATTCGGCCATCCGGTGAACATCCTCGTGATGGGGCCGGCGGGTTATCGCATCCAGGATTATCTGCGCGTTGGCTTACCGTTAACCATCTTGTTAATTATTTTGGTTGTCTTATTACTTCCCGTTTTTTGGCCGCTAACACAGGTGGGTGTGTGAAATAAATTAACCTCCTAAAGGTGTTGCTTTTACAAAACCCCAAAACTCAGATTGCGCTCGGGTGGGCGGGTAGCGTCGATTACGCGCCAGATAGATATTTCGTTTGAGCGTCATCCCATCGACAGAAACTTCAACAATCCGCCCCATTTCTAATCCCCGTGCAGCCGCCAACCGGGATACGAATGAAATCCCGATCCCCTCTTCGACCGCCATCTCAATCGCCTCGGCGTTGCCCAAGGTCATCGCTACATTGAGCATATCCGGTAGGATGTCGTGCTGTCGTAACCCCTCATTCAACACTTCGCGAGTTCCTGCATTTTCCTCCCGCAAGATTATTGGCGCTTCCAACAAATCATCCGGATAGATATGCCGGTATTTTGACCAGGGATGGTTTGATGGTGCGATTAAGATCACATCATCCTTAAAGAATTCCATATAATCCAAGTCGCCGTGTTCGATCACCTTACTGGAGATTCCCAGCGGGATTTCACCGGATATTAAACGTTTAATCACCGCATCTCGGCCGCTAACCAGGACGTTAATCCGTAACTGTGGATATCGATGTCGAAACCGGGCGATTAAGCCCGGAAGTAGATATTTTCCAGAAGTTGTCGAACAGCCGATGGTCATTTCGCCTGCCACAGTGCCCTGTAAAGAATTCATCATCTCTTCGACCCGATTGGCGCTCGCCAGCAGTTCACGGCCAAAGCCCTGCAACAACTGACCAGTCTCTGTCAGGCGGATCGAACGCCCTTGGCGTACAAATAAAGAGACCCCAAACTGCCGCTCCAGGTTTTGTATCGCCTGACTGATGGCAGGCTGCGAAAGATTCATCTTGCGACCTGCTTCACTGAAGCTGCCGCACTCCGCTACGGTTAAGAAAACATTGATTAAATTTAAGTCGAGCATAACTACCTATTTTTAAAAACCGAATCGATATCCAAACTATACCAGGTTTTCGAGGTCCTGTAAAAATAAAATGGTATGTAGGCAGCGAAGGCCCCACACACCTTAACGATGATATTCACTTTTCTTATGGAATTTCATAATCATAATCGATAGAAACAGGTGATTATTTGTGACATCTATCACTTTATCTTCTATGCAATTTCTTGTATGATATTACTAAATTGGCTTATGCATAAATGCGCATATAGCGGAAAGAATAGCAATGGCAGCAATGAATAACCCCTTCTTGCACGAAGAAATAACCCAACTGCATGCGGATATGTGTTCGGCTCTGGCTGATCCAAATCGAATCTTGATGTTGTATGCTCTGGCTGAAGGGCCTCACTGTGTCAATGACCTGGCAACTGAGGTCGGTTTAAACCAATCAACCGCCTCCCGTCACCTCAAGGTGCTACGCGAGCGTGGATTGGTGCGCGCAGTGCGTCAAGGTCCCACAGTCGAATACAGTTTGATGGATCTACGGTTGATCGATGCCTTGAACACATTACGGGCTGTCTTAAGAGATCGGATTACCTATCGGGCGGGATTAATGGATGCGGAAACGAGCATTCGCACGGATCCAAGTTTCCGTGCAGAATGATGAAATAATTTTCGTTGGAGGGCACAATGTCTTTACGCAAATATCATTTTCTCCTTTTGAGCGGGTTGGCGATTTTGTTAGTGGCTGCGGTTATGCTGCTCTGGCCGGGTGCAAACGTCCAGGCGCAGTGCGGCTCGCAAGCCTCTTCGTGTAAAAATTGCCACGAAGTCCAAGCGCAAGACCCGGTAAACAATGATGGCACTGGATGGCATGTTTCGCATGCTTTTGGCGATTTCTGCTATATCTGCCACGCCGGGAACAACCAGAGCATGGACAAAGCCACTGCTCACACCGGTATGGCGCCCCCACTATCGGACATCAAGGCCGGATGCCAGAGTTGCCACCCGAATGACCTTCAGGAACGGGCGCAGGTTTACGCCAGCGCCCTTGGTGTGACGCTGGATAGCGGCGGCGCCTCAGCCTCGGGCGGTGGAAGCTCGCCTGCCGCAGGCGGCGGGAGTTCGACCTCGGGGAGCGGCGATAGCGCCCCCGCCTCGACTGGCGCGGAACAACCCCCCGCAGCAGAATCTGCCGCACCGGGACTGGTTGTCGCCTCCGAAGATGTGATCGATTACAACCAACAATACGCCGAGACGGTTCTTGGAAAGCGTACGATTAACTGGGGGAACATCATTTTGGCGGTCATGATCGTGCTGCTGCTGCTGGGCGGAGGCGCATTTGTTTATTACAACGAACGTAAGCGCCGTGGTCCAGCTATGGGCAAAGAAAAAGCTACGCTTGGTCCGGTTGGTGGAAATGAACCGCCAATCGTTGAAGGTTACTCATCAGAAGTAACTGCCTTGCTTCCCAAAATTGCCAGCCTGAATCCAGCCGGCTTGCATGCACTGAAACGATTGCTTGAAAATCCCGACAGTGCGAATGAACTGCTACAAAATATTTCCAAGCTAGATCCGGACCTGGTCATGCGCGTTCGGAATCTAGACCGGCCTGCGCGCGAATTGCTTCTGGCGATGTCAGGCGATTAACCATTTATTTTGAGCGGAAGACCACAAGGCCGGTTTTCCCGAACAAAAATCAAGGAATTATGAAGTAAAACCACGGAGGAAGCCAAATGAATAAATTTACCCAAGGATTTCGTAAGGCGCTTTGGTCGCCATATGCAGCAGGCGTCTTGCTTGGCGTGGTCGGCGTGCTAGCCGTCTGGCTCAGTGACAGCCTGCTCGGCGCCTCGGGCGCATTCGAAAGCATCGCCGGCATGGTTGGCAAAGCGCTGGCGCCGAAGACTTTCAATAATATGTATTTCAGCTTTATTATGCCGACCGGTATCACATGGGCAGTAGTCCTCCTGATTGGCGTAATCATCGGAGGCGCTCTAGGCGCTCTTTCTAGCCGCACCTGGAAAATCCGGGTCAATACAGACGATCCACAGTGGAAGGCTATATTTGGGCCGCAAACCTGGAAGCGATGGTTGATCGCCTTCTTCGGTGCAATCATCCTTGAATACGGAGCAGGAATCGCCGGCGGTTGTACAAGTGGACTGGCTATCTCTGGCGGTATGCTGCTCGCGCCAGCAGCTTTCCTTTTCATTGCAGCCATGTTTGCTTCTGGCATCGTGACCACCCTCATCGTTTACCGAGGTCGATGGTAATTCAATTGTGGGAGTGAGCGCCTCGCCTGAGCGATGGAGCTCACCGCTAATGAGTAAATGGAGAAAATACAATGAATTACGTAATTGCTCTTTTCCTGGGCGCCATGTTTGGGCTTTCGCTCAATAAAGCTGGCCTGACTCGCTATAACAAAATTGTGAACGTATTCCGATTTACCGATCTGGCAGTCCTGAAATTCATGCTGACGGCCATGGTAGTCTCGATGTCCGGCCTGTATCTCCTGCGTTGGTTAGGCTGGATCCAATTTCCAAGCGTACCCTCCACGTACATCGCCGGCAATATGATCGGCGGGCTGATTTTTGGCATCGGCATGGCTCTGACCGGTTACTGACCAGGTACTTGCGCCGCCGGCGGCGGCGAAGGTAAGCTTGATTATTTGATCCCGGGTTTCTTGGGTTTTCTGACCGGTGCAGTACTTTTTGGCCTGACCTATAGCAAGATATTTCCTCCCATCGAGAAGATCGCCAAAGTAGGTAATGTCGTTATTCCTGATCTTTGGAACCTGAGCCCGTTCCTCCTGGTGCTGTTCTTCGGTTTGTTCGCGATCTTCTTATTCTATTTGATCGATCGGGCAGGGCTGCAGCGCCGCAATAAAATGACTGAAAAATAAATGTGTTGACGATTGGTGAGAGAAGATAGGCTCCTATGGAAAAATCTACTTTGCGATCGGGTATCGGAGTGTCACGCCGAGAGTTCTTAAAACTTAGCAGCCTGAGCCTCGGCGCACTTAGCGCAAGCCAGTTTATTGCGCCACATGTCGCCCAGGCTGCGCTCGAGGGGGTTACACCCATCACAGACGATGGCTATATTCATACGATGTGTGAAATGTGCGTTTGGCGCTGTGGCGTGCGGGCAAAAGTTGAGGATGATCGGGTGGTTAAATTGGAAGGCAACCCGGACCACCCCCATTCACGCGGCAAACTGTGTGCGCGCGGTCAATCGGGCTTAATGAACACTTACGATCCCGACCGGGTGCTCACGCCTTTGATCCGGGTAGGGAAACGCGGTGAAGGCCTTTTCCGAAAAGCAAGTTGGGAGGAAGCCCTGGATATTACTGCCGAGAATATGCTGAAGATCAAGCAAAATTACGACCCGGAGGCGATGGTTTTTTCTTCCACCCACAACCTTTCCCAGGTGCAATTCGAAAACCTGCTAAATGGATATGGTTCTCCAAATTATGGCACCCAGCGAAGCCTGTGTTTCAACGCCATGATCGTAGCGAACTTGATGACGTACGGAATGGAAGAGCCGGGCCGTGATTATAGCCAGGTCAAATATATCATCCTGACTGGCCGGAATCTAACCGAAGCGATCTCAACATCCGAGACGGGCGAGTTGATGGATGCGATTGCACGCGGGGCAAAAGTCGTTTATATCGACCCACGCTACACCAAGACCGCCTCTAAGGCCACGGAATGGTGCCCCATCCGGCCAGGCACGGATCTGGCGTTTCACCTGGCTCTGATCCAGGTGATTATCTCGGAAAACCTGTACGACAAACAGTTCGTCGCACAAAATACCGAAGGATTTGCTTCCGTTGCTGAAGCCGTAAAAAGCTATACGCCTGAATGGGCAGCTCCGATTACCGGAATTGATGTAAACGTTATTCGGCGCATTGCACAAGAATTCGCAGCCGCCGCGCCGTTTGCCCTGGCCCATAACGGGTGGCGTACTTCCAATTTTATTAATTCTTTTCCGACAGAACGAGCGATCACGATTTTGAATGCCCTGGTGGGCAATTGGGGCATAACCCTCCTTCCAGCGGCTGGTGAAGATTCGAATATCTTAGGCAAACCGCCGCAGCCCCCCTATCCACGTGTTTCAGCTCTCCGCCTGGATGGCGTACCGTGGAAATACCCGTTTGTCCCGCTCAAATTAGGTATTTTCCAACAATTACGCGATGCGATCCTTGAAGGGCAGCCTTACCAGGCGCATGGTTGGTTTGTAGCCCGCCAGAACCCGGTGCTCTCGTTGCCCGATCGCAAACGCACCTTGGAGGCGATGGGGAAAATGGATTTCATCGCGGTTGTCGATATCATACCGAATGATACCGCCTGGTTCGCCGATGTGATTTTACCTGAATCGTCTTACCTGGAAAGATTCGACCCATTGTTGCCAATCGGGGATAAAGCCTGGATTCGCCAACCGGTGATCGAACCCCAAGGCGACGCAAGATCTGCTTTGATGATCTATAAAGAGCTGGGTACTCGCCTGGGATTAGCAGATTTCTTCCAATATACCGATGAGCAAGATTACCTCGACCAACAACTCGCTCCTACCGGCATTTCGTTGGACCAGGTTCGTCTGAAAGGGTACGCACAATTACCCGCAGGCGAAGGAGAAACTGAGTACAAATGGAATACCCCAAGTGGGAAAATCGAACTATATTCTTCCACATTGGAAAGCGGGAAATTCGACCCGGTGCCAGTATGGGAAGATCCTCCCCAACCCAAGCCTGGCGCATTTTACCTGCTCACCGGCAAAGTTGGTCAGCATACGCAGATGGGCACCCAAAATAACCGCCTGCTGCATAAATATCAAAATGAGCCAACACTCTGGATGAGCCCGGCAGCGGCTTCCGCCAATGGGCTCAATAATGGCGATCTGGTGGAGGCAACCAGCGAAGCAGGTACGGTCAAGGTCGTCCTAGAGGTAACGAAAGCCATTCGCGACGACTGTGTGTACATGACCCCTGGTTTTGGTCATCTTTCCAAAGGATTAACCACCGCTTATGGAGTAGGCGCCAGCGATTCGGTATTGCACGTAACTTACGTCGACCCAATCAGCGGCGGCCAGGCTCTGAGCCAGACATTTGTAACAGTCAAGAAGGCGTGACGGAGTGACTATGGCAACCATAAAGAAATACGGTTTCGTGATTGATGTCGCACGCTGCATTGACTGCCGGGCATGTCTCGTGGCGTGTAGCGTAGAAAACAAAGTCCCAGATGATCATACCCGCATCTGGGTGCACGATTTACAGGTCCAGGGTGATTTTCCAAATCTGGCTCAAACCTTTGTACCTTACAATTGTATGCATTGCGATCATCCACCTTGTACAGAGGTATGCGTCAGCCGGGCGACATACAAGGACCCCGCCACCGGGCTCGTCCTTGTAGATCAAGAAGCCTGCATTGGATGTGGGTATTGTGTGGAAGCCTGCCCGTATGGGGCGCGTTATCTGGATCAGAAACGCGGTGTGGTGGATAAATGTAACGGATGCATCCAGCGTGTGGCAGTCGGATTACAACCAGCTTGTGTTGCGACCTGCGTTGGTGGGTCGCGCATGTTTGGCGATTTGAATGATCCTGAGTCGGAAGTCTCCCAAGCCCTTAAAAATGCCAATTCAGTCATGCGGTTGGATTACGAAAGCGGAGAAGTAGACACCGATCCGAATATTTTCTACATCAATGCCGAAGGGATGACCAACCCACTCACCCTGGAAAGCGGGATATTCCCACATTCGCCGGATTACACAATTTCCCAGGTGGGCTGGAAAAAGGTATTGGTCCCCCTTGCGGCCGCAGCCGTCGGCGGCGCCTTCCTGGTGCAGGCGGTGTACTTCACCAAGCAGCTGATCGAAGGCGAAAAAGAGTTCGAGGAGTAATTCGATGAGCCACACAAAAAACATCCCTTTAGAAGAGCGCCGCCGGTTGCGTGAGAAAAAATACAAAAAACATAATCTGGCGAATATCCTTACCCACTGGTTCAACGTCGCCTGTTGGCTGATGCTGTTGCCTACCGGAATCGCCATTTTATCATCGCCGCGCTTGGGTCTGAGCCCGCTTTGGCTGCAGGAGTTGTTCCGCAATATGTTTGGCGGGACAGCCAACTTGATCCGTTTCCATTACACCGTTGGATTATTATGGATCTTTGTGCTAACTTTTAATATACTGATCGGTTTTCGTAGGTATTTTGTGCCATTTGCTGCTCAGCGTATGCTGCTGGATAAGGACGACATCGAATGGCTCAAGATAAAACCACTCCAAATGGCCGGGCTGATGAAAGATAAAGAATTGCCGCCACAAGATGCCTACAATGCCGGACAAAAAGCGTATATGTATGTGGTCATCATCGGCACGATCGGGATCATGCTAAGCGGGCTTGTGATGACGTTCAACCGGTTCTTTCCGCCCATCGTTAAACAAATCGCCCAACCGATCCACTGGATATCCGTGTTTTCGATTGTTGCCGGGTTGATGGTACATGTATATATGGGAGCAGTATTCCCCGAGGAAAAAGAAGCTTTCTTCTCGATGTTTTCAGGCAAGGTTTCCGCTTGGTATGCCCGAGCGCATCATGAGAAATGGTACAACGAAAAGCTCAAAGAAGAGGTAGAATGGGAAGAACAGGTTGAAAAAGAGGTTGCCGAATCCATGGCAACCCATTAAAGAATCTTCCTTGCACCTGCTGGTAAGGCACAAATTACCAGCAGGTGCATAACCCCAAAAGTCTGGTGCGCCCCTCCTTCTTTCATCATCTTCATCCCCCAACCATACCCAGACCACAAGCGCGATTGCGTTACACGTTGGGAGCTGGTGGAATTTCAGTTTTCCTCGTGCTTGTATTGGTCTTGACTGGCCTGGTTGAGATGTTTTATTATGTCCCTACTCCCGAGCAGGCCGCCCTTTCGATCCAAACCATCACCTATCTGGCGCCTTTTGGAGCCTTGATCCGCAGCGTCCACTATTGGGCAGCCCAACTGCTCGTCGTTGTAAGCGTGATCCATCTGCTGCGCGTAATCCTCACCGGCGCCTATGCGAAACCCCGCCGTTTTAATTATTTAATCGGCTTGCTGCTGCTGGTTTTGATCTTATTCCTGGATTTCAGCGGCTACGTCTTGCGTTGGGACGAAGGCATTCGTTGGGCGTTGGTCGCAGGTACGAACCTGGTACGCTCGATCCCCTGGATCGGCCCGGGACTTTATCTCATGCTGATGGGCTCGAGCGAACCCGGACCGGCCAGCCTGCTGCGTATTTATGTATGGCATATTTTGGGATTGAGCCTGGTGTTCATCTTCATCGGCGTTTGGCATTTGTTCCGTGTGCGGCGCGATGGTGGGATCGCGATCCCACCGCCAGAGTTCCGCAGCGACCTGCGTAGGATAACACGCTTCGAGCTGGTCCGGCGAGAAGCCTTAGCTGCCCTGCTTTGCAGCGCTGGGCTCATCATTCTTTCTCTTGTTCTTCCGGCCCCGATTGGATCGCCGATACAGGAAAGCACGATTACCATGGCTGATGGAAGCGCTCCATGGTTTTTTATTTGGGTCCAGCAACTACTACGCCTCGGCAGCCCGTTCATCTTTGGGGTGTTGCTCCCATTAGGAGTAATCACGTGGTTGGCAATTGTCCCCTATGTATTACCGGCGGCAAAACCCGCACAGCTTGGAAAATGGTTCCCCAAAGGAAACCAGATTGCCCAATTCAGTGTAGTCATCCTGGCTGTGTTGATCGTAATATTAACCCTCTCCGGACTATGGTAAAACGACCCACCGCGATTGCTGCTGTTCTACTTTTTCTCTCGCTTGTGGCCGCAGGCATTATTGAGGCTCGCAAGCCAACACCTATTTCTTTGACCCCCACCTTGACTGGTCAAGTCGAATACTGCCTCACTTGCCATAATGATCTGCCTGAGATAAGCGCCGCCCATCCGGTAGAAACCTTTGGCTGTATACGCTGTCACGGCGGCGAACGCCTGGCCTTGAATGCTGACCTGGCGCATAGTACGATGCGCGGCAAAGCAAATCCCTCTGACCTGGCGGTTGTCGAAGAATCTTGCGGGGGCAGCGATTGCCATAGCGGTGATCGCACAGAACAGCGTGACCATATTCAACGTGTAAAAACCAGCGTACAGGCTACGTACGCGGGTGCAATCGCTCAAATCCGTTATACCTTTGGCGCCCAACCAGATTTGACGGCCCGATATGGCATTACTGAGGTTAAAGCCGAACAACATAGCGATCCAAACGCCCTTCCAATGCTACTTGCCTGGGATACTACACAAGAGAGTTCGCCGGGTGTAATCGCTTTCGCTAATAATTGTCTGAATTGCCACCTTCACGCAGAACCCCTGCCTGGGGCGCAGTATAACCGTTTTACCGGTTGTGCGGCATGCCATACCCTGACTGCTGGCGCTGAACCAGGCCAAACTGTCCACAATTTGACCACGGCCATCCCCTACACACAATGTAATACTTGCCATAACCGGGGCAATTATGATCTTCGGAGTATGAGCTTTCAAGCGCGCTCCGATCATCCCAATGACCGGCTGCATGATTATTACCAACCGATCGCTCAATTCACGCGCTGCGAGTGGACCTTAGATTGTGTGGATTGCCACACACGCCTGGAGGCCATGGGCGATGGAAATATCTATAGCAACAAGAAACAAATCCAATACGTCCAATGTCGCACATGCCATGGCGATCTACTTCAGCTTCCAAAGACCTATACGATCCAAGATCCAAATGAGCTCGCCCTACGCCTGGCCTTCTTGAATCCGGTCATTGATCTCAAAGTAGGAGATACAATTCTGATCACCGATGAAGGGGAACCGCTTTGGAATGTGCGCGAATTATCCGATGGGACCTATGAAATGTTTGGAAAGGGAAATGGGGATCGATTTACCTTTCAGCCCGTAAAAGGTACGGCATGCCAACAAAAACCTGATCAGCAGGAATCGCGCTATTGTCATGAATGTCATGCCACCCAACGTTGACCCACCAGTACATCGGCGTTCTATCAAGAGCATCTCGCGCAAGGAATTTTTAGTCCTCGCAGAGAAAACACTGCTCGCAGCATGTGGATTACTTGGACTTGGAGGATTGGCACGCTATCTGAGCTACCAGTCTGAACCTTCGCCACTCAAACGATTTGATCTTGGGACGAGCGACGCATACCCACTTGGATCACGAACCGTGATCCAACAGGCGCATGCAATTTTATTGCATACGCAAGCCGGTTTTCTGGCTTTCAGCCTGGTCTGCCCCCACCTTGGCTGTACGGTCACTGCCGATAAAGATACCTTTTCTTGCCCTTGCCATGGCTCAAAATTTGATGAAAATGGCGCAGTCATTCATGGCCCTGCGAAACAGCCTTTGAAACCGCTACAAGTTGAGATGACACCCGAGGGTCGATTAATCCTGATTCTGGACTGAATCTTATCGATCTTCTTCCTTCATCTCAAACACATAACCTGTTCCACGTACATTGGTAATCCAGTTCTCACCATTTGGGAAACCGGCCAATTTCCTTCTTAATCGGCTCACCAGGGGACGAAGGACTTCTGGGGCCTCCCAATCCGTAGTTTCATAGCCCTGAACCATTAAAACAAGTTCGCGATGCGAGAGCACCTGACCGCGATGGTCAAGCAACACCTTCATCAACTTACCCTCGGTCGGCGTGAGCGAAACGCGAACGTTACCGCGCCAGATTTCACGCCGGGCAAGATCGACCACAACGCCGTTTTCCATAGTGACGGTTTGAATATCGCTCACCGGCGTTGTTTCATAACCTTCAGATTCTTTCAATCGCTGGAGTGAAGCGTCTAGCTGTTCCAATAGCATCCGGCGATGTTGTTGTTCGGCGCGTTTGGCCAGGCCTCGAGCAACGCTGCTCAAGATTTCGCTCGACGTCGCCGGTTTTAGGATATAGTCCTGGGCGCCCAGGCGAAGAGAATCAATTGCCGATTCCAGCGACCCATGGCCGGTCAGTAAAATCACCCTGGTTTCAGGCGCAACACGGGTAATCGTCTTTAACACTTCAATCCCATCCAGGCCCGGCATTTTTAAGTCCAACAGCATCAAATCATAACTTTCCCGCTGGACTGCATTAAGGGCAGCCTCTCCTGATTCAACCGCATCAACGTAATATCCCTCTAAGCGTAAAATCTCTTCCAATGAGCTCCGGATCATTGCCTCATCGTCTACGACTAAAATCCTGGATTTCATCCCTTTTTCTCCTCCGGCAATGCAATTCGAAAACAAGCCCCTTGTTCTTCACCCGGCAGCAGACTGAGTGTTCCACCATGAGCCTGGATAATACCATAACTCACCGACAAACCTAAACCAATTCCATTTTCTTTTGTGCTGATGAAAGGTTCAAATATCCGTTCGCGATCACCCGCTGGTACGCCAGGACCAGTATCACGAACTAAAATTTCAACCCCGGCCGGCTTGGTCTTAGCCCTGCTCTTTCGACTCCCGGTCGCAACAGTATCAAATTGGGAAGTCTGAATTGTAATTTTACCGCCATCTGGCATTGCCTCCATGGCATTTAATATCAGATTAAGCAAGACTTGTTGTAACTGGCTATGTACGACTAAAACCCTTGGTAAATCATCGGCCAGGTTCAACTGGATTTCGATACCTTTTGAGAGTAGTTGGAGCCTGACTAAATCAGCTGCATTCGAAACAATTTTATTTACATCGACCTGTTGGCGGTCACGTCCGATTGGGCGATAAAAATCAAGCATCCGTTGGACGGTTGATATCAATCGGTCCAGCTCGTTGCGCCCCATGGAAAGATATTTCTGACGTTCGGCATCGGACAATTCACTTCGATCTGCCAGGTAGAGGCAGTTGTGAAGCGCTTGGAGTGGATTATTAATTTCATGGGCAATCGAGGCAGTTAAGCGGCCCGCAGTTGCGATGCGCTCTGATTGGATTAAACGGCTTTCCGCCTGGCGCTGAGCTTCGATGCGTTCTTGTAATTCCTGATAGAGTTGTGCATTATGAATGGCGACGGCGATATTTCTGGCAATCAGTTCAAGTGCCTGAATATCTTCTTCAGAAAATTCCCGATCCGGAACGTCATCCATAACAACCAATGTGCCGATTACCTGCCCTTTGAGCATTAAGGGCACACCAGCCGCGGTCTTAAAATCTGCCGGTTTTCCTAGATCTAATCGATCCGGCCAGGCATTATAATCTGCGACCCGAATCGGTTGTTTCAATAGAAGCAATTGCCCTGCAATGCCTTGCCCGATCGGGATCATGTGGCCGAAAAAATCATACCATGGGTTCGCGGAGGTTTGGATCTGGATGCTCTGCCCATCCTCCTCAACAAGTCCGATTTCCGCCCCTTTTGCATGAACTAATTCACGCGTCTTATGAACCACGCCACGAAGAAGAACTTGCAAATCGAGATTGGTCGTAAGATCCAAACCGGTCTCTCGAACAGCCTGGAGTTGTTTTAATTTGCTTTGCAACTGCCGATAACGGCGGGCGCTCATCAAAACACTGGAGAGGATGCCAGCCAATGATTCCAATAATATTTGATCGGTCTCAGAGAAGGACTCCTTTCGCGACCGTTCCAGATTGATTGCGCCGATAACCATTCCCGCATCGCGTAATGGAACACAAATTTCCGAACCCGCGACCCAACCGGCAATCGTACAATAATCAGGGTCTTGACTGACATCATTCGAGAAATAACTCATCCCAGTGCGAAAAACACGTCCGGTTATGCCCTGAGTTATTGGGAATGAACTACCACGTTGGATGAGTGCGGCCATCGTGCCGCCAATGCCTACATAAACAAGGTTCTGACGGGCTGCATCTGGCAAAAAAATAATCACAAACTCATATCCAAAATACTCTGCGATTAACTCTGCAGTCAGTTGGGCGATTTCTGTTTCATCGGTTAATCCAACAATATGTTGCACGACCCGGTGCACAAGGTCCAGCTTGTGAACGCGCAGGCGCGAGTCAAAATACGCGTCGACGTTAATCAACATGCCGGCAAGTTGGCCGGCAATCATAACCACTAATTTTTCATCCTTAACTGCGAAACAATCTAAATTGTCACTGAATATCTCAATAACACCGACCACCTGTTTTTCGCGTATGATCGGTACAGCCAGCGCAGAACCTACGCTAACCTGCCCCATTTCCATGTTCGGAACCAGGTGAAGATCGGCAGTGCGATATGGAAGCCCGGTACCGAGGACATAACTAGCTAGCCTGGATTCGACATTCATCATGATTGGATCAGGCGTATGTAAGCTAGAGGTTCTGCTCAGTTTTTTACCGTCTCCATTGAGAAGGTAAATAGAAGATTGATCGGTCTGATAAATCGAGCATAAGTGATCGATGATTACTTGAAGCACTCCTGCGGTATCTGATAATTCAGCTACAGGATATGACTCTCCAATATTTAAAGGGAGTGGTTGCACCGCCTCCTGGCCTGCCAATTTGATTGGTTTGCCCGGGTGATTTTGTAAGTCCCCATCGTTGGATCGAAAACCGTTGCTTTCCGATAATGCAAGGATGCGGAAGATCGCCTGATTCTCGCCACTCAACCCATCGGCGCCTACCACTAAGATTGTCTCATCTTTTGGGTTCGCAAAGCTAAATACACGCAGGCAACCTATTGCATCAGTAAAAGGGCTAGTCTTACGCGAACGTACGCGTCCGGTATGCAATGACCCGGCTAACCAACCTGCTACTCCTTGGGTGTGAATAAATTCCCAGAGTGCTTTTTGGCGCGACTTATTCAGATATGCGCCAAGCTCGACCCGCCACTCACTCTGGTATGAACGTAGCAAAGCCGCCCAACGCGCGCTCGTTAGCTTGCAAGCCTGCTCTAATTGGACAACAAAAGGATTGACGGGATTTGCCATGATCCTATTCCTTGGAAAATAATTATAGCATTAGCAACAGTAATTGTCAGGATATTGCAACAATCGCTCAATGAATCGAGAGCCTGAGAAATGAATAATAATCTTTTTTTAGGGAATCAACAAAAGTGATATTCGTCCTTAAAATACCTAACCTATGGCAATATACCTGCAAAATTACCTGTGTTATACTGATTAAAAATGGGAAAACATATTCATAAAGAGGTGAAACAATGAATATTGGCGTACCAAAAGAAAGACGCCCTTTTGAATATCGGGTGGGCATGACCCCTTCAGGTGTACAGATGTTGGTCCAGCAAGGACACACCTGTTACATCGAACATGACGCTGGGCTCGGTGCAGGCTTTAGCGACAAAGAATATGAACAAGCTGGTGGGCGGATCGTCTATTCACCGCACGAGGTCTTTGGACGAGCAGACTTGTTGCTGAAAGTCGCTCGTCCAATGCTCGAGGAAATTGAATGGTTACGCCAAGGTACAGCCATCGCCGGTTTATTGCATCTTGGATCTGCTCGTAAGGATAAAATCGATGCGCTTTTGAAGAATAACATCACTGCCATTGCCTACGAGCATATTACTTTACAAGACGGAAGCGTACCGGTGAGGCGGCCGTTAAGTCAAATCGGGGGGCGTTTGGCTGCGCAGATTGGGGCGCGTTTACTGCAGAACAATTCCGGGGGGAAGGGCATCCTGATTGGGGGGGTGCCAGGTGTACCTCCTGCAGAGGTCGTGGTAATTGGAGCTGGCACTGCTGGCACCTGCGCAACGAAGAGTTTTTTGGGCATGGGAGCGCACGTCACGGTCCTTGATACGGATTTGACTGCCTTACAAATCTTGAGCGAACGCTGCCCAAGTTGTGTCACAGTGATTTCCAATCCGGTTAATATCGCACGGTCGATTGCTTACGCCGATCTCGTGGTTGGCGCAGTCCTTGTTCCGGACGAACACCCTCCAATGGTCGTAACACGTGAAATGGTACGCTCGATGAAACCGCGCTCGGTCGTGATGGATATTTCCATTGACGAGGGCGGCTGTATTGAGACATCCCGTCCTACCACTCATGAACACCCTACTTACGTCGAAGAGGGTATGTTGCATTACGCGGTGCCTAACATGCCAAGCGTAGTTGCTCGCACGGCGACCTATGCATTCTTAAATGCTGCTTTTCCATATATCTTAAAAATCTGCAATCAAGGCGTAGATGTAGCGATATTGAATGATCCTGCCTTGCAGCGCAGCATCAGCACCTATCGTGGCGAAATCAAGCACATATTACGATTTTCGCCCCTTGCGCAGATGGAGTAAACCTTATGGACGTCAATCGGCTTTTTCAAGCGCGCACCACCACACCCGAAGACGCTGTCCGCCAGATCAAATCTGGAAATCGAATCTTCTTGACCGGAAACTGTTCCGTACCGCAGAAAGTATTAAGCGCTCTGGTCGAGTACGCTCCAAATTTAAACAATGTAGAAATATGTCAGGCCCTCTCTGTTGGTCCCGCGGATTATGTCGCTCCAGAAATGGAAGGCCACTTGCGGGTTAATACGATGTTCATCAGCGGAAACATCCGCAAAGCAGTCCATGAGGGACGCGCCGATTTTACCCCGGTACTCCTTTCTGAATTTCCTCTGCTTTTTAAGCGGGGTATCTTACCACTGGATGTTGCCTTAATTCACGTTTCGCCGCCTGATGAACATGGCTTTTGTAGTTTAGGTGTAGAAGTCGGCTTGACTAAGTCTCCAGCCGAATCGGCCAAGGTTATCATCGCTGAAGTAAACGAACAAATGCCGCGTACATTAGGTGATTCCTTTATCCACATCAGCCGCATCCACCATATCGTGCCGGTTAACTATCCATTGCCTGAAATGCTTATGTCTGAGGAAGGCGCTAGCGAGACCCTGGATCAAATCGCGGCCAACATCACTGAATTGATCCCTGACGGCGCTACGATGCAGATGGGGATTGGGGCAATCCCGGATGCGGTGCTTAAATACCTGTATGATAAAAAAGATTTGGGCATCCATAGTGAGCTTTTCTCAGATGGCGTGATCGAGTTAGTCGAGGCTGGGGTTCTGACCAATGCTCGCAAGTCGCTCCATCCTGGAAAAATCCTGGCGGGCTTCATCATCGGCAGCACACGCCTTTACCGATGGGTCGACGATAACCCCTTGATCGAGCTTCATCCGACCGAATATGTTAATGACCCCTATGTTATCGCTCAAAACGATCGCCAGGTGGCCATTAATTCGGCCATCGAAGTTGATCTAACCGGCCAGGTGTGCGCGGATAGCATCGGTACGAAGATGTATAGCGGCGTTGGTGGGCAGCTCGATTTTATCTACGGCGCTTCCCGCTCAAAAGGCGGTGTACCCATCATCGCGTTACCCAGCACAACCACATTGCGTAATGGCCAGGTGATCAGCCGGATCGTCAGCATGCTCAATCGAGGCGCAGGCGTCGTTACATCTCGTAACCATGTCCGCTACATTGTGACCGAATTTGGGATCGCCGATCTGTATGGTAAGAATTTCCGCCAACGTTCTCAAGCCCTAATCAATATTGCACATCCAGAATTTCGCGACCAACTTAAACATGAAGCACGCGAATTAAAATATTTGTAGAAACGGGTGATTAAATATGCACCGAGCCACAAAGATTGTTGCCACGATTGGGCCAACAAGTCAGGATGAAGAGACAATTCGAAAATTACTATTATCCGGCGTAAACATGGCCCGATTAAATTTTTCGCATGGATCGCATCCATACCATGCCGAAATCTACCATCGATTAAGGAATGTCGCAGCCAGCCTGGGTAAAAGTTTAAGTATTTTGATGGATTTGCAAGGTCCAAAGATTCGGACTGGTGATATCCCTGGCGGCCAAATTGAAATTCAAACCGGCCAGATGCTTCATTTGACAACTCAGCAGGGAATAAATGAGAAACAGAGCGTATCGATCGACTTTCCACAGCTCATTGAGAGTGTGCGTCCCGGGAACCGTATACTATTAGATGATGGTAACTTGGAGCTCAGTGTAACGAACGTACATTCCGACTGCGTCGATTGTAAAGTGGTGGTAGGCGGCATTCTTAAGAGCCATAAAGGGGTAAACCTTCCCGGCGCCGACATCAAAATTCCAGGTTTTACAGAG
>JAYRNN010000203.1:0-21215 GCA_041912175.1 Anaerolineales bacterium
AGCCCGGCACAGGCGCCGCTCAAGTGCTGCGCGCTGGCGACCTGGTGGTTGATCTCCATGCGCATCGTGCGCTGCGGCAAGATCAGGAGCTCGACTTGACCCCTACCGAATTCAATTTGCTTTCGGCGATGGTCGAGCAGCCCGGGCGCGTTTTCAACCGCCTGCAGCTCTTAGAGATCAGCCAGGGCGCAGCCTATGAAGGTTACGAGCGCACGATTGACGCCCACATTAAAAATTTGCGTGCAAAACTCGAACCTGACCCAAAGAATCCGCGCTACATCGAAACGGTGTTCGGGATTGGCTACCGCTTTATTAAAGAATGAGACTTCGACTGATTTTATCCTTCGTATTCGTTGCGCTGCTCTCGATTGCCAGCGTGGTCTTGATTGCGCGGCGCAGCACCATTCGAGAAGTACGCGCTTTCATGTATCGCGGCAACATGGTCCAGGTTGACACGTTGGTAGAAAGCCTGAAGACATATTACCAAACCAATGGAAGCTGGGAAGGCGTGGACGAGTTGCTCCTACCTGGAGGGGGAAACCGGCGAGGGATGGGCAACCAGGGAATGGGGGCGATGATGAACCAACGGTTGCGCCTGGCAGACGAAAATGGTCAGGTGTTGGTGGATAGCCGAAACATCCTGGATCAAATCCGTCTCAGTGAATCAGAACTTCAGCAAGCACAACCCATCACCGTTTCGGGCCGCACCGCCGGCTATCTGCTGGTCGAAAGCGGGATGACAATGGCCTCGGATGCGGGCGCCTTCCTGGTCAGCAGGCTGAACCGGGCAGCGCTGATCGCCGGGCTGATTGCGGGGGGTATCGCGTTGATTGTGGCCCTCTGGTTGGCCGACCGCTTGATCCAGCCTGTTCGTGAGCTGACGCGAGCCGCGGCGCGCCTGGCGCAAGGGGACTTAAAGCGCCGTGTGCCAGTCGAGGGCAGCGATGAGATCAGCGAGCTTGGGCAGGCGTTTAATCACATGGCCGATTCTTTGCAAATGGCGGAACAGAATCGCCAGGAGATGACCGCCGATATTGCGCATGAATTGCGCAATCCCCTGGCGGTGCAGCGCGCTCAATTGGAAGCCATCCAAGATGGCATCTTCCCGCCCACGCCGAAAAGCCTGCAGCCGGTGCTCGATCAGAATTTGCTGCTGACGCGCCTGGTGGAAGACTTGCGCACCCTGGCGCTGGCAGACGCCGGCCAGTTGCAGCTCGAAAAGACCCCTACCGATTGCTTCCAACTGGTAGGGCGCATCGTCGAGCGTGTTCGCCCTCAGGCCAGTGGACGCGGCATCAATTTGTCCTTTGCAACCACGCCCGAAATCAGATCGGCGCCGCCCGTGCTGATGATCGACCCGATGCGCGTCGAGCAAATCCTGGGCAACTTGCTCTCCAACGCCCAACGGTATACCCCGCCAGGCGGAGAAATTGTGGTCAAAATGACCCGTAAAGGCCAGACGTTACAGGTGAGTGTCGTTGACGGCGGGCCGGGCATCCCACCCGAGGCGTTGGCGCACATTTTCGAGCGCTTTTATCGAGCAGACCGGGCGCGTAGCCGGGCGGAGGGCGGCTCTGGGTTGGGATTGGCCATCGCACGCCAATTGGCCGAAGCGCATCATGGCAGCCTGACGGCGATGAATGCGCCTCAAGGCGGGGCGCTGATGGCACTGGAATTACCAATTTAAAGGTTTATGACCACAAATAACGTCACACGCCTGTTGGATGCCCAAAAAATTCCCTATACTGCATTCGATCTGCCACAAGAGAAGCTAGGGGCGCTTGAGGCAGCACAATTACTCAACGTACCGCCGGAACAAGTATTTAAGACGATCGTGGTGAGGCGCGAGGACAAGGGCAAACCGATTTTGGCGCTCGCCCCGGGTACAGGAGAAGTCGATTTAAAAGCCCTGGCAAAAGCAGTCGGAGAGAAGAAAGTTCACCTGCCAACCGAGCGCGAAGCCGAGGCGCTGACCGGCCTGCAAGCGGGCGGAATATCGCCCCTGGCTTTGATCAAGCGCGGCTTCCAGGTGGTGATCGATGAGTCAGCGAACCGTTTTAAAGAAATCTACGTTTCCGGCGGCCAACGAGGTCTGAATATCCGCCTGCCGGTCCACGACCTGGTTAAGCTTGTTAATGCCCGGCTCGCGCCAATTTGCCAGCCTGATCCTGGCATTCGTTAACTGGATAGGCATTGAGCGCCTGGCTGCAAGAATTCAGGAGCGCCGCTTAACCCTTAACCACCGCCACGGGGCGCAGGCGCGCTACCTTGCGCGCTATCCCAACCGCCGCGACAGTTTCCACAACCGCATCTACATTCTTATACGCCTGCGGGGCCTCCTCAGCTAATCCAGCCAGCGAGCCAGCTCGCACCCGGATACCGCCGTCTTCGAGCTCCTGGCGTAGCCGTTCGCCGCGGACTTCTTTTTTTGCTTTGGCGCGGCTCATTACCCGGCCGGCGCCATGGCAAGATGAGCCGAACGAGCGCGCCATGCTTTCATCCGTGCCCACTAACACCCAAGATGCTGTACCCATGCTGCCCGGCACCAACACCGGCTGGCCAATCACCCGGTATTCTTCTGGAAGCTCGCTCGCGCCCGGCCCAAAGGCGCGCGTGGCGCCCTTGCGATGGACGCATACTTTGACCGGTTTCCCATCGATCAAATGGGTTTCAATCTTGCCCATGTTATGGGCAACATCATAGACCTGGTGCAGGCGCCAGTTGTCTACCTCCCCGGCAAAAACCTGCTCAAAGGCCTTGCGAGCATTATGCGCCAAAACCTGGCGGTTGGCGAAGGCATAGTTGGCCGCGCAGCGCATGGCAGCCAGATAATCCTGTCCTTCGCGGCTGTCCAGCGGCGCGCAAACCAGCTCACGGTCGGGTAAAGAGATGTTGTAACGTCGTACCGCGGCCTGGAAATCTTCAACATAATCCGTGCAGATCTGGTGGCCAAAGCCGCGCGAACCGCAGTGGATCTGCACGACCAGGTTGCCTTGCTCTAGACCCATCAACCGTGCGGCCTGCGGATCGAAGATTTGTTCGACCAGGTCAACTTCGATGAAATGGTTGCCGGCGCCCAAAGTCCCCAATTGCGGCCGGCCGCGTTCTTTAGCGCGGGCGCTTACCTTGCCGGGGTCTGCCCCATCCAGCCGCCCACCTTCTTCTGTGCGGCGCAGGTCCGCCTGGGTAGCATAACCATGCTTGAGCGCCCATTCCGCTCCTTCCCGGCAAACATGATCGAGATCGTTTTCGCTCATACGCAGCTCCCCCTTGCCGCCTACTCCGCTGGGACAATGAAAATTCAGAGAGCTGGCCAGGTCTCCCAGTCGCTTTTCGCCCGCTTCAAAAGGGATTTGCGAGGCTAAAAGACGGACGCCGCAATTGATGTCGTATCCGATCGCGCCAGGCGAGATCACACCCTCTGGATAGCGCGTGGCAGCCACACCGCCAATCGGAAAACCATAGCCCTGGTGCATATCTGGCATTACCAGTACCTGTCCGACCAAACCCGGCAGCGTGGCTGCATTGACAGCTTGTTCGAGCGAACGGTCATCCAGGACTTTATCCAGCAATTTGCGGGAAGCAAAAACGCGCACCGAGACGCGCATATCACTGCGGAAGCTCTGTGGAATCTCCCATTCGTTGTCGCTGATCTTGATCAAGTCACTCAAGTTAACCATTTATGACCTCCATCCTTGTTACTCATGGGGGGCTTGCCACAGCGCATAAGGCTCAGACATCGAAAACAATATTCACTTCCAGGCCGCCCGGCTTGCGGCGAATGGCCAGGTTGTGAAAGGTGACCGCCTTGATTTCTTTCGATTGTTCGATCATCCGCCCGCCCTGCAGATGCGCGTGCAGAAAATCTTGCGTGAGCTGAAGATCAAATTGATCGAAGCCCAACCCGTCTCGTTCTGCCAGCCAAAGCAGCTCAGACAGAAACGCCACCAACAAACGCTCCGGATCGCCGGCCGGTAGATCGAGAGCGCGGGTTATGTGCGGGGCGGGTTCAAGCCGGGTCCGCATCAGGGCGTACATGCCACGCGCGGCCTGCTCCAACAGGCCCGGCAGGTCATCCGCCCATACTTCCAACTCCCAATCGGCGGTGTGCTCGACCTCGCGATATCCGGCGGGGCGCATCGTGCCCTACTGTGATTCGGCTGACGCCCAGCGCTGGCTGAGGATGATAGCCGTCTGATCACGGCCTGGAACGTTCGCCAGCGAGAGATTCTCATACCAGCCCGGCTGGCTGCGCCAATCCAGGAGAAACCCCCACCCGTGCCAGCGCCAAACGCTCAAAGCATTCGCCCCGCCAGCCTGTTCTTCCAGGACCAGCAACTCCTGAAGACCATCACCGTCGATATCGCCCACTTCCACCTCCGTAATAGGCGAGCTCAATGCCGAACCTCCCCATAGCAGCTTGTACATCCCACGGCGATAGCCAACGATAAATGGATGACTCCGGCTCAGGCCTTGCGCATCCGGTTTTCGCAGCGATATCAACAGCTCCGAGCGCCCGTCGTTGTTGGGGTCGCCGACCGCCAGGTCCAACACCTGCCAATCAACCGGGCTGGTCCAGACGATCTTACCGTCCTGTTCGATCTCAGCTCGCCCCCCGCGCCGGTAAATGGTTTCTGACTCCCCATCGCCGGTTAAATCCGCCTTCTCACTCCAAAAAAGTCCTCCCTGACCGGTCCCTACCGGTTCACCCGCCACACAAGCGCCAGGCGAGCAGGTGAAACTCAATTGCTGGGCGGGGGGTTGGAGACGCGCAATCAAGGCATGCCCATCCGCCGCGGCTAACGGGCGAGGGTGTAAGCCGGCCTGCAATGGAATGGCTTGCACCGCGCGCAGCCCGTCCCGATCAAGAAATACGCGCAATGCCAGGCCGGTCTGCGTATCGCCGAAGGATTGGTCGAAGACAAAATTGCCCAGGCTGTAAGCGACAAAACCTTCTCTCCGCTCGGACAGATCCGGTTGAGACGGAAGCGGTTCCACTCGATTCGGGCTGGAGGCGAAGGCGCCCTGGACAACCTTTGTATTTTGAACGACATGCGGGTGGCTGCCGAGCACCAGGTCTGCGCCGGCATTGATAAGAGCCTGTGCTGAGGCTTCCTGGGCTGGGTCTGCCTTTATTTGATATTCATATCCCCAATGCATAAAAACAATCACCACATCCGCTTGTTGGCGTGCGGACTGGACTGCTGCGGCAGCCTGAGCAGGCTCGTAGCGCGCCGGGGTAGGACCTGCACTAACCCGTACCGGCGGCGGCGTCATGGTAAAACCGATAAAAGCGAGACGCAAGCCCTTAAGCTCGACGAACAGCGGCTGCACTGGATCTGCTGGCCCTGCGTTCACTCCAAAAACCCCCAGACCTGCGGATTGCAGATTCTCGACCGTATTTGCCAGCCCGCCGCCCTTTAAATCCAGGGCATGATTGTTGGCCAGGCTGACCAGATCGATCCCTGCTTGGTGGAGCAGCGCGCCAGCCTGGGATGGCGCGACCAGTCGATAAGCTTGGCCGGGGACAGTTCTGGAAAGCGCACGCGCATCCTGTCCAACCTGGGCGATCACGCCTTCGAAATTACCCACGGCGAGATCGGCTTCCTCGAGCAAGGGCGCCGCCTGCTCCAGGGTATGCTCGCTGGCATTAACCGAGCGGCCCAGCATGATGTCCCCTACAGCCACGATTTCGACAACCGGCTCTGCATCCGCCAGGGTGATCCCCGCGCGCTGGTATAGCCATGGATATTCAAGGCTCATCGCATGGCCTGGCGCCGGCCATACGATGAACCCGATAAGCAAGGGGAGCAGGATCAATACTCTTTTCAAGCTCACCAACCTGGCGGCTGGTTAGCTAAGACCATTTTTACAACCTGCCACCAGCCATCTCTATTTTCCAGGGTGTAGGTCGTATCCAGGGTATAAGCGCCGCGTTCAGAGGTTGCCGGTTCATCATACGTAGCTTCATTCCCGCTGAACTGGTACAGCTTATCCTGCCAGGTCTCCCGTACAGTGACCACAGCCTGGTTCTCCGACTGTAAGTCGAAGGAGCGGAAAGTTGAGCTGACCAACTGGTGGCCCATATACTGCCTGGCGGCTGCCAAGGCTTGCAGATCGGATTGGATAGGCGCAAAAACCGGCTCAGAAACGAGATTGCCCCAGCCAAGCCCCCAATAAGCATCCGTGAGACTTTGCTGGAACTGGAAGACCGCGCGCGTCAGGTGAGCATACTCGCTCTGATCAGAATAGAAGCTATTCATCCAATCGGACAACGGCGGCGCCTGCCATTGATCCAACATTCCGCGCCATTTCTCGTCGGTCAGGCGATCGTCTGCCGGCCAGGTGAATTCATATTGCGAGAATACACCGCCCTTTGCCACCTGCAGGTAAACGCTGCCATCTGCTTCTACGATTGGTACGACGGCGTAGATGGGGTTAACCCGCCCGACCCCTTCTTCCAGTACAACCGGAGCCGTGCCCGTTGAGCTGGGGTCAGTAGCCACGTCGGCCACCACGGCCGCCTGCGGTTCTTCTTCCATGAACTTCGGCGCGTTGGGGTCCTCTGTATCGGTGGTGTCCGCCGCGGCCATGGTCAGGTGTTCTAACTCACCGCCATAATAACGAATTTGTTCATACTCAGCATCCGTAAGCGGCTCACCGCGCAGCTCCTTTTCGGCCATGCTCTGCAGCGACCCAACCAGCTCCTCCAACCGGGCTAAATTTTGGGCATCCTGTTCGCTTAGCAAGCCGCGCTCGCCAAGCCCGCTTTGGGTCATCGCCGTCAGCGCTTTTAATCGGGCATAAAACTCGGGAACCGGCTCCACGTAGCCTTTAGGCGGCACGGGCGGGGGCGGCGGGGGGCCCCCGCCTAGCTCAGCATAAGCCTGCTTGGCGTAGAGGATGGTATCATGTTTGAGCTCTGTCCAGCTCCCTAAGGCCGTATTTAACTGTTTATCCACCCAAGCCGGCGAAAGCATAAAGGCTGGATTTCCTGCCTTGGGAACGTCCAGCAGGGGATAGAAGGTGTACAGCCAGGTGTTGTAAAGCGTCTCGGTCCAATCCGTGACGGTCAGGCTCGAAAGCCAATTGCGCATCTTCTCCATTTGGGAGGTGTAATTCTCATATTTCGTTTCGCCCATCTGATCTAAGATGTCATAAGCGCGCTCAGAGCCCATTGCAGCCAGCATGTCCAAACCTTTGGGCAAGCCACGGCGATTATCAAGCGTCCCTACGTTGCGGTACATCAACTGGCGGAAGACGTAGGCATCCGGCACGAAACGCTGGCCCATGAAACGCAGACCCTTGGTGGCCTTGGTCTCGTCATCGGTGTCTTTGATCACCAAGCCCAGGATTTTGGGAGGGGGAAGCTGTTTGGCCAGTTGGATGAACTGATCTAGCTTGGTCTCATCTGTCAGGCTGGCTAGATCAGGCGCTTTCCCATACACGGCATCCAGCACATCACCGTATTGGATCGCCGTCAGGTCGTCGCTGCGCCCGACGAAGAAAGCCGTCGGGCTATATAAATCCATCCAGGCTTCCAATGCAGGCCGGTCGTTGACAACTGCGTTGCGCAAAGCGTTAACCAACAGGATCGCGGAGCGCGTCTCAGCCTTCCCTACCTCGGGATCCAGCGCTTCCAGGCGGAAAGTCATCCTTCCATACCACATCATACTTTTGAAGTAATTTTTTAGCTCCTCGCTGAGCGTATAGTGTCCACGAGGGATATACTGGGTATAATCTTCGCCATTTTCAAGCCCTGGAAAAATCGGCGATGGCTGCATCCCGCTGGAGGATTCAATCTGCGCCAGCTCGGCTGCTACCAACTCGGCGGCGTAGTCAGGGACCTGAACCGTTGGGTCCAACAATTTACTGGCCACGCCCACGAATGCGGTCGTACGGCGCGCAGCTTCCTCCCATGGGGTGCCTTTTAATGCCTTATATTGGGCATCCACCTGCGCCAGCAGGGATTGATTTAATTCTTTCAACAAGGGGATAAAATGCTCTACCTCAGCAGTTCGCAACACCTTATCGAACAGCAAATGATAAATATGTAACACCGAATCACTGGTGATGAATATCGGCTCATTGTCATAGCGCGCCTGTTCATAGAGCGTGAAGAATTCTTTGTCTGAGCCTGGGCTGACCACAAAACCATTTTTAGCAAGCCGCTCAAGCTGCTCGGCTGAGAGCGCAAATGGGATGCGCACATTACTCAGGTCGGCGGCCGGCGTTTCACGGGGCGCGGTCAGAGACGGATTTACCGCCGGCTGGCTGTATTTCGCAAAAACCGGCAGCTCACTCTGCGGAAACTCCGGCGCCTGCGAAGTTGGCGTCGGGGCAGGTTGGGCTTCAACTTGCGAGGTGGAGGGCGGCGTTGCAGGGGCCTGGCTGGGCTCGATTGTCTCAGGAATGACTTGGGGGGACGTTGGAGTGTTGGTAGTTACCTTACATGCGCTCACCAACAAGGGGATGATGATCCATACACTCCAAAGTGGTTTACGTAATTTTGTTTTCATCATAGCCTCATTTTTATAAAGTACAATTTTTTTGTAGATCCAACCGCTCGAATCTGATTATACTCCGAACCAAAATCAATTCAGCGTGTATGGGTTATAGTCTAACGAATAGCTTATAATAGTTATACCATGTGGTTGAACCGTTCATCGAATACAGCCCAACAATGGGCAGTCCGATTACGCCGGCTCGAAACACGCCTGGAAGGGTTAGTTGAGGGCAGCGCAGAGCGCATTTTCCCTGGGATGCAGGCGCAGCACAACCTGGCCAGCCAGTTGTTGGAAAGTATGCGCCAAGGCATCTACCAAGACGCTAATGGCGATTCGTTCTCGCCCAATCTGTTTATCCTGGAGGTTAATCCCGCACAAGCAGGAAGCCTGGCCTCTAACGATGTATTTCTGGATGGGGTCGCCAAAATGCTTCAAGAAGAAGGCAATGCGGCTGGTTTACGCTTTGCCAGCCCTTTAGCCATCCGAATCAATGAGGACCCGCGAATCTCCCCAGGCGATGTGCGAGTACAAGCGCTGCACAGCGGCGCAGACCTGACGGATACTTCCAGCATGTTGGCCGAACCAGCAGACGAGAGCCCTGGCGTTTTGCCGAATGCCTTCCTGATCGTGGATGGAATTCAAGTTTACCCAATCCATCAAGTTGTTGTAAACATCGGCCGGCGAATGGATAACCATATCGTGATCGATGACGAGCGCATCTCGCGTTTACATGCCCAACTGCGGCTGGTGCGCGGGCAATTTGTGATTTTCGACCTGGACTCTACCGGCGGTACGTGGGTAAACAGCGAGCGCATCCGTCAAAAGACACTCCAGCCTGGTGATGTCATTTCACTTGCCGGGCTTCCGATTGTCTTCGGACAGGAAACGGTTTACCCCGAAGACACGCAGAAAATGGAATTTGAATAAACCCTATTTGCCCGACCTAAGGGTAAGTGGGAGTTGATGAACAACGACCATGCTTGGCATCCTTTTCCTCATCCTGCGGCTCCTGCTGGCATCTGCTCTATTTGTTTTTCTCGGCGGGGCATTCTACTTGCTTTGGCGCGACCTGCAGCGAGAAGCAAGAAATGCTGCGTCCACCCAGATCCCCGCTTTAAGGCTGACTTCGACCACCAGCACGCCTCAGCAGAGCTACCTTTTTCGCAACGCAGAGGTTATGGTTGGCCGCGACCCGGCTTGCGATTGTCACCTGACCGATCAAACGATTTCGGGAAAACATGCCCGCCTGGCTTATCGCATGTCCCAATGGTGGGTTGAAGACCTGCAGTCTACCAACGGCAGCATGCTTAATGACACGCCTGTCGCCAGCCCAATGGTGCTCGCCAACGGAGACGAGCTGCGCTTTGGCCAGCTCTCATTTCGGGTAATCATTGTCGATGAGACCAAATAAAACAAAATTTCTTTAGAAAGCGGAGGAGGATTATGACCGACCCCCAAAAAACTACACCTGTACTGGCCGTGATCGGTGGATCGGGCCTGTATCATATGCCAGGCTTGACCGGCGCCCAAGAAGTCGAGATCCAAACCCCTTTTGGCAAACCTAGCGCCCCAATCATTATCGGAAAGCTGGAAGGGATACCGGTCGCATTCCTGGCGCGCCACGGGATGGGACACCACATCGCGCCATCCGAGGTGAACTACCGGGCGAATATTTATGCCTTGAAATCTTTGGGGGTAGAACGCATCGTCAGCATCAGCGCGTGTGGTTCCTTGCGCGAGGATTACGCACCGGGCGAAATCGTTGTCCCTGACCAACTCTTTGATTTTACGCGCGACCGACCACGGAGTTACTTTGGGCAAGGCCTCGTCGCACACCTCAGCGTCCCAGATCCTTTCTGTCCAGAGCTTTCAGATCAACTGCTGCAGGCGGTACAAGCTACTCAAGCCACGGTGCACAATGGCGGAACGTTGATCACCATCGAGGGGCCACGCTTCTCGACTCGGGCTGAATCGAATGTTTTCCGCAGTTGGGGAATGTCGCTGATTGGCATGACCACCTCCCCAGAAGCATTTTTAGCGCGAGAAGCAGAGCTATGTTACGCCGTTATGGCGCATGTCACCGATTACGATGTTTGGCATATCTCCGAACAACCGGTTACGGTGGACATGGTGGTCGAAATTCTAAACCGCAATACTCAGATTGCACAGCAAGCAGTGCGTCAATTACTGCAGGCCACTCGTTCAATGGGACGAACATGCAAATGTGGAAGCGCCCTGGCCGATTCAATCATCACACGCCCGACTGACATACCCGCCGAGACTCGCCAGCGCCTGGACTTGTTGGTTAAAAAATACCGCTAGCCGAATTGTTGCCTCTCAAAAACCCCACTGCCGCCGATCGTATCGAAGGCCGCTTGCTAAACCTGGCGGCCTTATTTCTATTAATTTATTGCCTGGGTCTAAGCCTGGCGCCCTTTGTACGCACCCGCTCATTGGCAACCCCGCCGGCCTGGCAGCACTGGCTGGTCTTCGGCGCCTGGCTGGTGATGTTCAACCTGGCGCATATCAGTGTTGCCCGCCGATTACCTCAGCGTGATCCTTTGCTCCTCCCATCGGCAGGGCTCCTGACCGGTTGGGGAATGCTGACCATTGAGCGCTTGAACCCCGCCTTTGGCATGCGGCAAACGCTTTGGATGGCGCTGGCTGTTGGGGTGCTTATTCTTGGGGTTCGCATGCCGGCTGATTTCCAATTTTTACGCCGCTATAAGTATCTATGGTTGAGCGGTGGGCTATTGTTGACCGGCTTGACTCTATTTATGGGAACTAACCCGTTGGGCTATGGACCTGAGATGTGGTTGGGCTGCTGTGGAATTTATCTCCAGCCGTCCGAACCACTCAAGCTGCTCCTGATCATCTATATTTCCGCCTACCTGGCGGACCGATTGTTGGCGCGGCGCGGGAATCTGCCAGGCTCAAAATCTGAACCATTGCTCCCCCTGTTGGGCCCAACTCTGATCATGACCGGCCTGGCGCTGCTATTGCTAGCCATACAAAGGGACCTGGGAACGGCAACCATTTTCCTATTTCTATTCGCGGTCATCGTCTATATCGCATCGGGACGGCGGCGGATCGTTTTGGCCGCCCTGGGCACCCTGGCAGCCGCCAGCCTGGCCGGCTATTTGTTGTTCGATGTCGTCCAGGTGCGTGTCGATGCCTGGCTGAATCCCTGGCTTGACCCAAGCGGACGTTCCTACCAGATCATCCAGTCCTTATTGGCAATCGCCAATGGCGGGTTGGTGGGACGCGGTCCTGGCTTGGGCAGCCCGGGATTGGTGCCGGTTGCGCTCTCCGATTTCATTTTTGCCGCCATTTTCGAGGAAATGGGCCTGATCGGCGCCATCGGATTAATCGCCCTGATCGCCTTACTGGCTCAACGCGGCCTGCGCAGCGCGTTACTGGCGGCCGATGTCTTCCAACGCTACCTGGCTGCAGGTCTGACTGCCTACCTGGCCGGGCAGAGCATCTTGATCATTGGTGGAAATCTACGCCTGTTGCCTCTCACCGGTGTAACCTTACCCTTCGTCTCGTATGGAGGTTCTTCCCTGCTGGTTTCCATGATCTCGCTGCTTTTTTTAATCGTGATCAGTAACCAGGCCAACTCACGCCAAAAAACGCTGCCTGATCCACGGCCGATCCTGCAGCTTAACACGCTGCTGCTGATCGGACTGGCCGCCCTGGCGCTCTTGTCTGGCTGGTGGGCGGTCCTGCGCAGCGAGAACCTGTTAACACGCACGGATAATCCACGCCGGGCGATCAGCGACAGATACGTGCGCCGTGGGGCTATCATCGACCGGGAGAACCGGCCGATCAACCTGACCGAGGGCGTCTCGGGTGAATACACTCGCCAGACGAATGTCCCCGATCTGGGCCCAATTGTGGGTTATACAGACCAGATATACGGACAGGCTGGTTTGGAGGCCAGCCTGGACGCATACCTGCGCGGCCTAAAGGGCAATCCCCTGGTGATGTTGTGGTCAAACCATTTACTGTATGGTCAGCCCCCTCCCGGCCTGGATGTGCGCACCAGCCTGGATTTAGATTTGCAAGCCACGGCCGATAGGCTGATGCAAGGCCAGAAAGGCGCTTTGGTATTGCTGAATGCGGAGACCGGCGAGATCCTGGCGATGGCCTCGCATCCAAATTTCAATGCCAATCGCCTGGCCGAACTGGGTGAGGGATTGTTGCAAAATCCGGATGCGCCGCTGCTGAACCGGGCTGCACAGGGCCTCTATCCAAGCGGCGCAGCTTTAGGCGCGCTGCTCCTGGCCAAAAATGGCGCTTTGGATGGCATGCCGGCGCCTCCCGAACAGATGGATTTCTTATTCGAAGATCACGTCTTAAGTTGCGCAGTCCAGCCCGCACAAAACACCTGGGCTGCTGTGATCGCCGCAGGCTGCCCGCGCCCTGCGGCCATGCTCGGTCAAGAGCTGGGGACGCTTACAATCATCGAGCTGTTTCAGAAGTTAGGCCTTTATTCGCCGCCATTAACCTATTTACCGGCCGCCAGCGCGGCCCGGCCAGAGATCACTGACCCGGCCTTGCTGGCCTTGGGAGCCGACCAACGGGTGAGCCCGCTACAAATGAGCCTGGCGGCGGCTGTACTCAGCGCGAGCGGCGTACGACCCGCTCCAATCATCGCCACGGCCGTCAAGGAACCCGAACGCGGCTGGGTGATCCTGCCTGCCCAGGAGGCTGCCCGGCGTGTGCTGCCTGAGCTTAGCGCAGACCAGATCGCAGAAGCCCTGGCCGTGACTGGACAGTCCTTCTGGCAAAGCCAGGCAGTCGCCTCAGAAGGCGAACAATCTGTCGCCTGGTACCTGGGCGGCACACTCCCAGACTGGAACGGGACCCGCTTAGGGCTGGCGGTTCTGCTCGAAGACGACAACCCGGCGCTGGCTGAAAAGATTGGCCAGAAGATGTTACAAGCTGCCATGGGAAATTGATATCATCAAGGGTATCCGAGAACCATAAATGGCACACAACCAACAATTACTCTATTTATTGGACGCGGCAAAATTAGAATTCGAAGCTGAAATTATCGAAATACAGCCTCTGCCGGATGGTCGCACTGGCATCATCCTGGATCGCAGCTATTTTTATCCGACCGGCGGCGGGCAAGAATTTGATACCGGCGCGTTGGGCGAGGCGCAGGTGCTGGAGGTATTGAAACAAGATGACCCCGTACAGGTCGTGCACGTGGTTGACCGGCCGTTGCCCTTAGGAACGACGACCGGCAGAATTGACGCCGGACGCCGGCAGCGCCACATGCAGCACCATACGGCTCAGCACCTGCTTACGCAGTGTTTCGTGCACTTGTATGGGTTGGATACGCTTTCGGCAAATATCAATGGCTACAACCCCTCCACCCTGGATCTCCCGGTAACCGCTCTGCGTAAAGAACAGCTCGCCCAGGCTGAAGACCTGGCAAATCAGTTCATCTACCAAAACCGGCCGGTGCGCGCTTATTTTGTGACCCCCAAGCAGCTAGAAGGTCTGCCGCTGCGACGAGCCCCGAAGGTGAACGAAGACATCCGTATCGTCGAGATCGATGGATTCGATTTCACCCCTTGCGGCGGGACGCACTGCGCTTCTACCGGTCAGATTGGCGTGATCAAAATTGTTAAAACCGAAAAACAAAACGACCGGTTGCGGGTGCATTTCGTCGCCGGTTGGCAGGCGCTGCAACTTTTTCAGTTTTCATTCGAAACCGTCAGCAACCTGGCCGGGGGGTTGAGTGTTTCCCAGGCGAAATTATCCGCCAGCGTGCTGCGCCAATCCGAGCAGCTCCAACAGGCGCAGAAAGAACTACAATCTCTGCGATATGAGAAAATCGCCTGGGAGGCTGCACGCCTGGGGGAGTCAGCCGAGCAGTTGGCAGGGACGAAGGTAACGTTGGCCAGCTTCAGCGCCCGTCCGGCAGGCGAACTGCGCATGCTAGGAACCGAGCTGGCCAAACAACCTGGATTGGTCAGCGTACTCGCTTCGCAGGAGGGGCAGAAATTAGCCCTGTTGGTAGCATGTGGGGATGGCGCAGGCGTGGCGGCGCGAGATTTACTGTCAAAGCTGTTGGCGCCTTTGAATGGGAGAGGCGGCGGGGATTCCCGTTTGGCGCAGGGCGGAGGGAGCCTAGAAGAGGCGGGCGAAATAAGGCAGTGGTTGAAAACAGCCCTGGGATCGATTTTATAATCCATCGCGTGATAACAATGCAGTACCCAAAAGAAAAAATCTCACCCGCGGACGAGATTTTTTTCTTTTGTTATCTGATCCGTAGATAGCGGCGCTTACCAACCTGCAGAACACCCTGTCCGGGGAAGGGCGCGTGGGCGTCTTCCAGCAGTTTGCCATCCAGCCGTACGCCGTGCTGCTCGAGCATGCGCTTGCCCTCGCTCTTGCTGGCTACCAACCCACCCGCCAACAGCACATCCAGCACAGCCTGGCCTGGTTGCAGTGTGAATTCAGGCATTTCATCGGGCACATCGCCTTGCTGAAAAACGCGTATGAATTCGTGCTGCGCTTGTTCTGCGGCGACTTCCGAATGGTAGATCGACACGATCTCGTGCGCCAGTTTCATCTTGGCATCGCGTGGGTGCAGGTTTCCCTGCGCCATCGCGCGCTCGATATCCTCGATCTCGGGCGGGGTCCAGCGCGTCACCAGGCGAAAGAATTGGCCCATGGCTTTATCAGGCACGCTCATGACTTTACCATACATATCCTCGGGCGTGGAAAGCAGAGGAATATGGTTGCCCAACGATTTGCTCATCTTGACTTCACCATCTGTGCCAGGCAAAATACCCAGGATGATGGCGATATTGGGTTTCTCACCCAGGTGGACCATTAACTTGCGGGCGGCCGTAACGATATTAAAAAGCTGGTCCGTGCCGCCGACCTGGACATCGGTACGAAGGGAATAGGCGTCGTAACCCTGCATGATCGCGTAGAAAGTCTCGTGCAGGTAGATAGCGTCGCCATTCTCCCAGCGCAGGCGGAAATTCTCGCGGTTCAAAAATTGCTGGATGGTAAAGTTCGAGGCCAGGTTAATCACCTCGGCAAATGATAGCTCTGACAACCACTCAGCGTTAAACCGGATCTTAGTTTTATCCCGATCGAGAACTTTGTAGGCCTGCTCAGCATATGTGCGAGCATTGCGCGCGACTTCCTCGGTGGTAAGCTGAGGGCGGAGCTTGTCTTTATCGGACGGGTCGCCGACCAGTGAGGTGTAGTTGCCCACAACGAAAGTCACCTCATGACCCAGCGCCTGAAATTGACGCAGCTTGCGCATGGGTACGGTGTGACCCAGGTGCAGGTCGCTGGTCCGTGGGTCAAAACCACAATAGACGCGCAACGGCCGGTCTTCTCTCTCCGCCTCTAGCAGACGTTGGCGTAATTCGCCTGCCATAGCCTGCTTCAGGGTATCGTCGCCGTATTCGGTACCCTGCATCAGCAGCGCAACTTGTTCGTCAATGGGCATCTTTTTATCAAGCATACTTCTCTCCTCTTGATCCACAGATATCAGATTTTAACCGATTTGCCTGTGATTGAAAGATCAAACAAGAAAACGCGCTCTCGGTAGAGAGCGCGCCGTGCCAGTAGTGGCAGGTCTCTGATCGGAAGATGAGTCTCCTCCGAAAAAGAGCTGCGCCTACTGGCGGGCATAATAATAGCTGTTGTTGGTGTGTTCTATTTCCTTCAAACTGCTGCGAAAAAGGATTTGACGCAGGATAAGTTCTCCTTGCTCAAAGCCCATCCGGCCCTTGACCTCACCGCTCATTTTTAGCTCGCCCAGGGTACGAAAATCGAAATGAGCTTGTTCGCCAATCACGCGTACTTTTCTACCCCAACTGGCTGCAAAGACTTGTATCTCTCGGATCTGGGCCCAGGTCAGGCGGACATTTCGTAGGCCATTCTTAAAAGCCACTCCATCTTCTTCCAGGCGCAGCAAGGTGTTACGATCCACCCAGTTACCCAGGCTGATGCTGGCAGCCGCGAAAAGGAAAAAAAATGACATAAAGGGCACGAAAGATAGCATGGGTTTGCCCATCACAAATAAGGCTGTCCAGCCCAGAAAAGACAGCAAGGCTGTTAACCAGGCCATAGCTTCTCCGCGCCGGGGTAGCTTCTCCGGATGAAATTCACCGATCAAGGGCTCGTCTTCCATGCGGCTATTATAAACGATCCCCACATGGCGAAGACGATAAAATGCGGCGCCGTCTTAAGTGCCGATCATCAATGTACATTTGAATTTGTGATATGATTCGAGAAATTCCGGAGGGCGCTGTGTACGATCCTGTCTTGGTTCTGAATGCAAATTTCGAACCGATCCATGTGTGCAACCTGCGCCGGGCAATCAACCTGATGTTGAATGGCAAGGCCAGCCTGGTATTGAATGGGCGCGGCGAAATCAAGACCGTTTCCAGATCATTTCCGCGCCCCTCGATTATCCGGTTAGATAAAATGATCCGCCGCCCTCGCCGTGGGGTGCACCTGACCAAGCGCGAGGTCCTGCGCCGGGATGATTACACCTGCCAGTATTGCGGGCAGCGCGTTCCTTACCTGACCGTAGACCATGTTGTCCCACGCCACCTGGGAGGCAGGCACGCCTGGGATAACCTGGTAGCAGCCTGCCCTGCTTGTAACCACCATAAGGGTGGGCGTACGGTGGAGCAATCGCAAATGCACCTGCTACGCCCACCTGGCGAGCCTCCCGCTACAGCCAAGTATTTATTCGCCCACCACCTGAGGGAAAACCAGGACTGGGTCCCATTTATCGAAGGTTGGTAAGCGTTTTTAGACTAGAATTCGACGCTCAAAAAATCTTGGGCCAATTCCACCGGGCCAGGATATGTCGTCTGAGCTCGCTCGATGAGTTGGTTCGTATGATCTCCATCCGGCTCATAATGGATCAACAGCAGCCTGGCCGCTTTGGCCTGGCGGGCGATGCTGCCGGCTTGCTCGGCCGAAGAATGACCGTGCTCCGCCCCAGTGGACTCGTGGATTAAAAGATCTACGCCAGTCGCCAGGCGGACAACTTCTTCAGAAGGCCCGGTGTCAGAGGAGTAAGCCATCGCACGACCACTGGGGTGAAAGTCAATCCGCAAACCAATATTTGGCAACATATGGCGCACGGGCGAAGCGTAGATCGAAAACTCAGAGTAGTTCATCAAGGGAGTCATTTCTTTTTCTGGCACACTGTAGAAGTTCACCGGGAAAAAATCAGGCCATTTTTCCCAAGAATACAAAGCCATCATCTGCCGGACGCGATCGAGGGTATATTCCAGACCATAGATATTGAGAGGCCGGGTGCGCCGCATAAGCCAGCTATCCAGCAACAAGAGCGGGACCCCAGAGACATGATCGGGGTGAAAGTGGGTCAGAACCAGATCCGTCAGGCTGAGCGGATCAACCCCCGCCTGGGGCAAGCGAACGAATGGGTTACTGGCTGTGTCAATTAAGACCGTATGCTCCCGGCCAACAACCACCATATGGGTATTTTCGTGGATGGGGTTGGCGACGGCATAGCCACTACCCAGGATGATTAATTTAGTCATGCTCGGGGTCGCGATCAGGTTCGACGGCCGGTTGAGCGGAGGTGTGCCGGCGGTGGCGGATGAAGATCGTTGCAGCCGAACAGATCGCCACGACTAACATTATCGTCTGGTTCACGTTAAGACCAGCCACCTGGGCGTTATCCAGGCGGATAAAATCTAACAGAAACCTGGCCAGCGGATAGGTGATCAAATAAGTCAGGAAGATATCGCCGGGCAGCAACCAGTCTTTGAAACGACGCCCCAACCAGAGCAAGAAGGCCATATTGAAAAGACTGAAAATCGACTCGTAGAGGAACAATGGGTGAAATCGAGTCTCGGGCGGATATCCGGTGGCGTAATCGATATGGATTCCCCACGGCAAATTGGTCGGCCTGCCATACACCTCTTGGTTTACAAAATTACCCCAGCGACCAATCGCCTGTCCTAAAGCCAGAGCTGGCGCAGAAATATCCGCCCAGACCAAAAAATTCAATTTTTTGCTTCGGCAATAGAGATAGAGCGCGAATGCGCCTCCAATGACGGCCCCGGGAATCCCCAAACCGCCGTTCCAGATGGCGAGGGCGTCTAACGGATGGGTCAGGTAAAATTGGGTTGTGATGCCGATCGCCTGCATTGAAGGCGGGGGCGTAAAGATGTGCCACAAGCGCGCCCCGATGATTCCGCCGAGCAGCACCCACAACAGCGCGTCCCAAACCGTATCGCTGCTCAAACCGCGCCTTTTGGCTTCCACGCCGGCTAACCAGGTCGCGGCAAGCGCGCCAAGCATGATAATGACGCCGTAAAAATGAACCGTAATTGGCCCTAAAAAGGGAATCGGAATCGTAAAACCGTTCGGCATAATTACTTACCTCGATAAGATGTTCTCATCCGTCGATCAGTGGTTTTCGTCTTCTCGGGCCTGGCGGCGAACATCCAGGATGCGCTGCAAGGCGGTAATATTGGCGAAAACAGCGATAATGGTCACACCGATGATCGGGATGAGCGGTGAGATAAAAGATAGTACAAGGGCGGGAGCTAAAACGAGATAGCGCTCCATCCGACTCAGGATACCTACTTTGGTATCCCATCCCAGGGATTGGCCGCGCGAACGGATATAGGATACCAGCACCGAACCGGCCGCGGCAAAAAAGACCAGCATGCTCGCCAGGAGGTCGCCCTGCTTCATGTAATAGAAAAGCAAGCCAGCAAAAATCACCAGCTCAGAATACCGATCTGTGACCGAGTCTACAAATGCCCCGAAATGTCCGGCCATGCCACGCAGGCGCGCCATCGTGCCATCCAACGCATCGACGGGTCCCATGATCAGGATAATAATTCCACCCACGATAAATTGACCCTGGGAGAGCAACAACGCGCCGATCGCATTTCCCACCAGGCCCAAGATGGTCATCGTATTCGGCATCAGGCCCAGGCGGTTGAAGAAACGTCCGATTGGATCTAGAATACCTTTAAAACGCATCCGAAATTGGTCGGTTAAGGTTAAGCGTTGTTTTTTTACATTGGTATCTGTCAAAGTCTGGAGCCTCTCAACGTACAATTTTCACAAGAGTTGTATGCTATCGCAACGTGATAAGCGTGTCAAGTCCCAGTGATGGGCAGCACGTCAATTTTCTTGGTCAAGGTGATAACCCGGGGAAGAATTTTTATCGATCAATACTTCCCGTTCGCGTCCCCCACCCTGGGAAGGTCCAATCACGCCCAACTCTTCCAATTCATCCATCAGGCGTGCGGCGCGTGGATAACCGATGCGCAGACGCCGCTGTAACATGGAAGCGCTGGCATGGCCGGATTCGCTGACGATCGCGATCGCCTTGTTAATCAGATCGTCTTTATCGGATAGAAATTGTTCCTCTTCCATCATCACATCCCAGGGCGAGCGCTCGGGCAGGCTGCCGCCAGGGAGCGTCCTTTGCCAAAATGTGATCACCTTCTCGATCTCCTGGTCTGTGACCATTGCGCCTTGTGAGCGGATGGGAGCGCTGGCTTCCGGCGGCGTAAAAAGCATGTCGCCGCGCCCCAGCAACGATTCGGCTCCGACGGTATCCAGGATAACCCGGGAATCGACCGATGATGTGACGGCAAAAGAAATGCGGGCCGGGAAATTCGCCTTGATTAAGCCAGTGACCACATCGGTGCTTGGCCGTTGGGTAGCCACAACCAGATGGATACCCACCGCGCGCGCCATTTGGGCCAGGCGTACCAGGTTGTGCTCTGTCTGGTCGGGGGCTGACATCATTAAATCGGCCAGCTCGTCGATCATGACCACAATGCGCGGCAGGTATTCGGTCCCGCTTTTCTTACTGACCTTACGATTATACGAATCGAGATTGCGGGCATGCAGCGCTTCCAACAACTTATAACGGCGATCCATCTCGACGACGGTCCAGCGCAGGGTGGCCAGGATGCGCTCAAGCTCGGTCTCGACTTTGCCCATCAAGTGTGGCAGGCCATTGAAGCGCACCAGCTCCACCATCTTTGGGTCGATCATCACAAGGCGTAAATCGTCTGGGGCGTTATTCATCGCCAGGCAGGCAGTAATGGCCGCGATACAGACCGACTTACCCGAGCCGGTGGTGCCGGCGACCAACAAATGCGGCATTCGCGCCAGGTCGGCAACCACGGGTTGACCAGAAACATCCCGCCCAAGGGCAATGGCGAGGGGTGAATTGATCTTGTAAAAGGCTTCGCTCTCTAAAATGGGCCGCAAGCGAACTGTGGATGAGCGCACGTTTGGCACTTCGATGCCTACATAAGGACGTCCAGGGACCGGCGCTTCGATACGCAGCCTTTCCGCCGACAACGCCAGAGCCAGGTCTCGCTGCAAGGCGGCAATTTGGGCTACGCGGACTTTTTGGCGATTTGGGTCGCCTTCCAGACCATTTTTCTCCTTTTCCACAAAACCGGGTTCAATTGCAAACTGGGTAACGGTCGGACCTACTCGAAAACCTACTACCTTAGCGGGGATGCCAAATTCTGCCAGTGTCTTCTCGATCAAGCCAGCCGTCAGGTTGATGTTCCGCTCATCTTGTTTGGCGTTTTGTTCAGCCAGGAGGAGGTCGACAGGAGGTAAACGCTCATCCCGCACACGCGGCGCAGAAGGTTCTTCATCTTCGGCCTCGATCCGAAAATTTTTCCGAAATTC
>JAYRNN010000204.1:0-7830 GCA_041912175.1 Anaerolineales bacterium
CCAATAAAATCATGGTCAGATTGATTGCTGATTGAGTGCCAGTGCCAATTTCAGAGTGCACAAACAGCGAGCCAAGGATTAACGGGAAAATAGCCAGCGCGGGCGAACGTAGGAATATGAGCACGGCGATCAAACTGGCTGCCAGGATCACCATCATTTTGGATGCATGCCGACCCAAGACAAAACTGCCCAGCAATACTACCAATACAATGGCCAATCGCTGCCACTGCATTGGGTTGCGGCTTAGGCGGAAGCGTTGTTCTATGGTTGAAATCAGATGACTCATCGCGGTTGGGTACGGTCAGGTATACCTATAGAATTGAGAACCTGCTGGTCTACCAGGCTGAGAAACTTCGGGGTAATCGATTCCCAGCAATAAAAATTCTCAACGAAATCACGCGCCTGGCGCGTGATTTGGCGCCTAAGGTCCGGCGCGCGGATAAGCCTTTCGACTTGAGTGGCAAAATCCTTTGGATTGTCGGCCAACAGAATATTTTCTCCATCCGTAGCCTTAATACCTTCTGCCCCTTTCGATGTAGAAACGACTGGCGTACCAGATGCCATGGCCTCTAATATCTTTAGCCTAGTTCCTCCTCCTTCTCGAAGGGGAACCACGCATACCGAGGCGCTTGATACCGCCGCCTGGATATCAAACAAAAATCCTGTAAATTGCACGCCTGGTATCTGTTGAAAGCCGGCCAAGTCTACATTTTTTGTAGATCCTGTGATGAAGAAACGGATATCTGGGATATTACGACGGATGATGGGGAAAATTTCGTTCAAGAAATATGCGACCGCATCAAAATTGGCACGATACGTCAGCGAGCCGTTATAGATCAATGTATTCGCTTCGGGTGCGATTTGTGAGGGTTGGTAAGCACGACAATCTACTCCATTCGGGATAACCTCGATACTTGGACATGATCTAACGAATTTCTGCAGATAGCCTTTCTCAATTTCTGATACCACCGTACAGGTCGAGAATTGGCGGATTATTCTGGCCGTGAAATTTATATTTTTTTTCCATGTCATCTTCTGGCGTATCGAGCCCGATGGGTACAGGTGACCGACTTCGGCCTCTTCGAGGATTTTTGGGACGTTCAAGAGGTTTGTTAAATATCTGGCAGTTACAATTTGCGAGGCGATAATGAGATCTGGTTTAGCCTTGGCCAGCGTGACATTTATTCGACCTGCCATCTCGCTACTATAGGTATCGACGAATGAGCGTGGGGTTGGACTAAAATATCCCAACCCGGCTTTTAAGCTATTTGGATTGTAATCCTGCCAAGGCACAGTCGTGATCGAGTGCAGATCGTCACGTACAGCGTGAACGTCAATTTCCTCTTCATTCCTTACAAATGAGATCAAGTCAATCTCATGTTTTGTTGTTAGGGCTTTGAGAAGATGGTGAAGCCTAATTTTCGATCCGTTGGATGGCGGTGATGGGAACCAGGGGGAGATGAAAAGGATGCGCATAAGAAGCGATGGATCAATTTTACGTTTTTAAGTCCCATTTACCGAAATTTCCCCAGGCGAAATCCCATAAAGCATGTTGCATAGCAAGGCGTTGTTTCGCTTTGCCGCGCCATTTTGGACGTAGGGTCCAACTCAATAACTGGCGGCAGTAGGTGAAAACCATCTTGGCGAGGACGGGTAAACCAAGGCGGTTTTTTTTAACAAAAAGTAAACTATTGCGCGAAATATAGTACGTAACCTTGGCTGAGTCTTTATCCCGATGGCGTGTATCAGGGTGCCAGGCATGCGCTCTTGGGATGAGCAGAGCCTGAAATCCGGCTTGCTTGCCTCGAAAACACCAATCGACTTCTTCGTGATAGGCAAAGAATTTTTCATCCAATAAACCAATGGTCTCGATTAATCTCCGACTGACCAACAGAGCGCAACCAAATAGATAATCGACTTCTGTTTCTTGATCATATTGGCCTGAATCCAGTTCACCAATCCCTCGGTGAGATGCGCGGAAGTCCTTATCCAGAAAACCGCCAGCAGATAGGATTACCTGTGGAGGTTCCAGAGTATAGAGCATCGGTCCGAAGAAGCCTGCTTCAGGATGGTGGGCGGTTGCATTTGCTAATTCTGCCAGGGTGTTCGCATCTACTACACTGTCGTCGTTTAGTAGAAATATATAATCCACGGATTGTTCAAGAAGGCGCTGTATCCCTAAGTTATAACCGCCGGTGAAGCCTATATTTTCAACAACTGGATAGAATTCTACGCATGACTGATTGTGTAATAATTCATGTTTGGACAAAATTTTTATCGAGTCATCCGTCGAGCCGTTGTCGACGACCACGATCGTGTAATTTGTATAAGTAGAGGGTTGAATGGAAGCCAGGCAGCGCAGCGTATCATCTGGATGGTTCCAATTAACAATTACGATCCCTATCTTTGCATTGCCTTCTTGGATTGGATTCATAGCACTGTTAGAAGGTTTCTCTCGAGCTGAGTATTCGCGATCTCCCAAGTCCATCGTTGGCGCACATCCTCTCGGGCTTGTTCACCAAGACGTTTACGCTGGTGGTCGTCTTCTATTAATTCACTGATCGCCTGTGCAAATAGTTTGGGGCTGCGGTCTACAATCAGTCCTGTCACTTGATGATGGATGGTCTCCTTCAGGCCAGCCTCGTTAACTCCAATAACTGCGGCGCCACAAGCCATCGCTTCTAAGACCGCCAATCCAAAAGGTTCTTGATGGGGAGCAAATAAACATAGGCGGGATTGGGTGTAAGCTAGGCGGAGCTCGTGCTGGTTCAATCTCCCAAGGAAACATACATCAACCTGATGGGCAGCGGCGATGGACTCAAGAAAATTACGCTCGAACGGGTCCTCCCAATTGCTGGCCAGATGCAGGCCTGGGCGGGAGTCTGGTTCGATGGACGCTAGACTTTTTATAAGGAAATCAAATCCTTTGCGAGGGGTCAACTCGCCCACTGACAATACAACTTTTTCTTTGAGGGTCCCAGGCAGGGGCGAAAATTCTTCGGAGTCCACACCTAAGTAACAGACTTTTGAGTCTAACCCATAATTCAATTTCATCTGCTCCTGGGTAAATCTTGAATTGGACAACAGCAGGCTGGCTGAACTCAGGTTTGAAATCTGTAGTTGGTGGAGCTTCTGGCTGTAAAGATTTATCGAGGGGTCGAAGCGATCCAATAGCCGGCGAAAACTGGAGGCAGATTTGCGCAAATCGGGACGATCGTACCTAAGGTTATTAGCGATTCCGACTGGTTCATGCAGATAATAAACTGAAGGTATTTTGAGATACTGGATAATCGGCGGGACTAGAGTGAACATGCTGGGATTGATCAAGACAACATCGTAGGCCTGTTTGTTGACCCACTGGGCGATTTTGCGATCAATTTCTTCCAGGGTATGCAGGTCACGCCAGCGCTGAACCTGGTTCAGACGGCCAAAGGGAGTGTGGAATAAACGACGCGGTTTGAATTCGAAGACATGATATTGGTTAGCAAATGGGTGAAGGTCGCAAAAAGTCTGATCCGAAGAACTAAGTGTAAAAATATCAAGGATATGGCTGAGTGAGAGTCGCCGCGCCCATTCAAAAACGGCGCGTTTTGCGCCGCCGCTGGGTAGGTTCTCATATAGGGCGATGCGCATAGGCATATCGAGTAATATTCCCGTTGGAAAGCACTTTTTAACTCGTTCGCAGGCTCTGGTAGACTGCTTCAAGCCTTTGGCTGATGGTCTGCCAAGAGTAATGTGATTCGACTGTTCGGCGACCGGCCTCGCCGAGGCTGGAACGAGCTTCAGGAGAACGGAGTAGGTGAACGATGTAATCGGCAAACTGTTGCGGCTCATCCGCCAGCAAGATATTACTTCCATCTAAAGCCTCGAGCCCCTCGGCCCCCAAGCGCGTCGATACAATCGCTTTTCCCATCGCCCAAGCATCCAAAATTTTTAACCGGGTCCCGCTGCCTAATCGGATTGGGACAACCACCACACTACTATTTGCCAGATAAGGCCGGATATCATCCACATAGCCGGTGACTTCTATCGTCGGCGGCTGGTGCATCATTTGGATATCGTCGGCTGGCTGCCAGCCGACGATTTGCCAGCAGACTTCAGGGTACTTCGCCTGAACCCTCGGGAAAATCTCCTCGTAGAACCAGCGAACAGCCTCGATATTCGGTGGGTAATTCATACTACCGGTGAAGATTAATTGGTGCTCCCTGATAGGGGATGCGCTTGGCGTAAATGTTACGATATCCACCCCATTCGGGATCACAAAAACCTGCGTGGTTGGTATTCGGCGGTTGATTAGTTTCTGTCGATCCACCTCGGAGACCGTTATACAAAGCTTTGCCCGCCGGAGACTGGCTTTTTCAAGGGCAACCATCTTCTGCGCCTCCAGCCAGGCTTGCAAGCGATGGGTGAGCTTGTTCTTTGACCGCATCACGTCGTATTCATACGCTGAAAGAATATCGTGCATGTCCAAGAGGATCGGCAGCGAAGTCTGTGGGAGTAAGGCCATCATATAAGTTTGATGAACTTGGATCAGGTCAAACTTTTCGGTAGAGAGCAGGTGAGAGAGGATCTGTCTGAATTGCCTTGCCTGGGGGGAAGTTTGAGGATCTGAAAACTGACCCCGTAAGGGGTACAAATCAAAAAAGGCCCTTCGCCAGGCGTTGACTTGCCAAAAGAATTTTGAGTGTGATTCCATGACAGGTGTGCTTAGCGTCACCACTTCAAGGCGCTCAACCAGATCGACCAAGGCAGGCGGATCACTCTCATGAACACTCTGGACTGTGTAATATTGGCGATCTTCTGGATAAGCAAATGAAACAACCGTATATTGGTGAGGTTTTGAGAGGCAGCGAATGAGGTTATATTGGCGGGCTGCTCCACCACCTAACGGGCTGGGTAGCCGTTCAGCGATCAGGAGGATTCTCACGCATCACCCATATTTAAATGGCAGCCGCCAACGGTGCGGCATCGTGATGGAACCATATTGGTTATTTTCATATGTGATTCGTTTATGGAGTTGCCCTTGTTCCACAGTAAAGAAACCGGCCGCTTCGAGAAAATCCTCTTTATAATTATTAAAATCGAGCTCAATTCTCATCCGATACTGCCCTGGCAACAGGAGAATCTCGTCAATCTCGCAGATCAGCGTGTTGCCAACTTGAACATCCAACTCATCTTCAGGCCCGACCATCGAGCTTCTAAAGAAACATACCGGGATTCCGTTCTGATCCAGGATGGTTAAAGTACATACCAGCCCTGGACGAGCATCTGATACAAGAAATTCAAACCTGGCTGGTTGACCGGTTGCGATTGTCCTCACCTCCCATCCAACCGTATCGGTGTTGGTTTTTTCCTCAGCTTGCGGCGAGGTGAGCCTGACATCCAGCAGACGGATCGCGCCTCGTCCTGTGCGGTCTGTACGCTCGCTGATTGGGATGGATACAGATTGCTCGAGGGTGCTGAGATAATGTGAAGTAACTTTCTCGATCGAATCATCCAGGATGACGCGACCCTCATCGAGGTAGATGCCGCGCGTGCAAAGTGACTGGATAGCGGCCATATTGTGACTGACAAATAAGACTGTCCGACCCCGTTGGGCGATATCGCTCATCTTGCCCAGGCATTTGCGTTGAAAGGCCACATCTCCTACGGCAAGCACTTCGTCGACGAGTAGAATTTCTGGCTCCAGGTGCGCCGCGACTGCGAAGGCCAATCGCACATACATACCACTGGAATAGCGTTTGACCGGCGTATCGATAAATTTTTCTACGCCGGAGAAAGAAAGAATTTCATCGAACTTACGCTCAATTTCTTTCCGACTCATACCTAAGATGGCCCCGTTTAAATAGATATTTTCTCGTCCGGTTAACTCAGGATGAAAACCAGTGCCCACCTCTAAGAGCGACCCGATGCGGCCGAAAACTTCGATCCTGCCGGTCGTCGGAACAGTAATTCGGGACAGAATCTTTAACAGGGTACTTTTACCGGCGCCGTTACGACCGATGATGCCGACCACTTCGCCGTGTTCGATTTTGAAATCTATACCCCGTAATGCCCATATCTCGCCCGCGGCATTATCCGAAGATGCGCCTTTGCTAGAGATCAGGTGTGCAAGCTGGTCCCTGAGCGTATCATGGCGGATGATGCCTATCTTGTATTTCTTGCCAATATTTTGAAAAGTGAGTGCGGTGGATATCATGGTGAGCTATAAAAGATGCTGATCTATCCAATCCAGAATTTCCGGATCGATGCGTGGATCAAATTTTCTGGCGAATATTGCATCTGACTGCGCCAGCTCATCACGATGTTGCATGCGGAGTATTTGTGGGTGCCCCATGTTTTCGTCTTTATGCTTCCAGTCGATGAAGCGTAAATCGTTATTGACAAGGCTGAGGCGAATCTTTTCTGGCCCGTTGCATAAGATTGTCTGAAAAAAAATTTCATCGACAAATTTTGTGTTCCTGTGAAACCGGATGTAATCTGGGTGCAGGTTAACAAAATCAAGGATAAACGATGCGGCATTTCGGTGGAGAAGCCACCACGTCGCGCCAGCATAGGGTGTTATACCCTCTGGTTGCGGACGGGGCAAGCGATATATCCCTTTTGCAAAAAAGTATAGCGCGTTTTGTTTAATCCCTTTGGGAGGGGCATAAGGTGGGTAGGCCCATCGATAATTTCCCACGCGAATAAAATAGCGGTGTAAACGGTCCATCCCCCCATCAAGCTCCCAATTCCAATCGCGTACAGGCATACTGGTATAGCTCAAAAAGCTCGAGCCAATGTTATTTTTATAAAAACTCTTTAAATAGTCTTGTGACTTTATCGGGTAATCTTGACCACTGATCAGGACGAAGAAATCGACCGCGGGCTGTTCTGCAAGCGCAACTTTTAGCCCAGAAAGGGTCGATTCGACCATGCCCCATTCTCCCCAATAAACCTTAATGCGAGGCAGTAAACGCATCTGCGTTCCTGCCAGGCTTTGTAAGGCTTGCGTAAAAGGAGCTAGTGTTGCTTTCTTATCAATGTGAATAAAAAATTTTGCATCGACGGAATTCAATCGCTGTATAATGCGGGTGAGCAATTAGGGGAATTGATGCGCCAATATAATATAGGCTACTTGTGGATTCTTGGCCATATTCTCAATTCAAATTACATCCGCAAATGTACGTTCTGTAGCCTGGAAATACACCAATCCACTAACCAGGAGGAGCACTGCAATGCAGACCGAGACCCAGTTGATTCCTCCAAAGGTCGGATCACCCAAGAGGACACGCCGAAAATACTGTACTACGCCAACCATTGGATTCAGACTATAAAGCCAGCGCCAGCGCACGGGGATGGCTGTCATCGGGTAAATGATTGGCGTTGCATACATCCAAACCTGGACCAGGAATGGAACCAGGTATTGAATATCCCTGTAGCGCACATGCAGGGCGGAAAGCCACAGGCTGACACCCAGGGCGGTCGTTACAGCCAAGAGTAAAGCCAGCGGCAGTAAAAATATCTCATTGGTGGGTGAAATGTGATATATAGCCATTAAAACGAGCAATAGTACGAAAGAAACAGCAAAATCTACCAAAGGCGGCAGCACGTACGATAACGGCATGAGCAAACGTGGGAAATAAATCTTGGACACCATGTGAGAATTCGAAACCAGAGATGTCGAACCGCGCGTAACGGACACGGAAAAGTAGGTCCAGGGAAGCAGAGCCGCAAAAGTGACGACTGGATAAGGTAGGGTGCTGCCCGAGCCTACTCCCAATAGCTTGTTAAAAAATAATGAAAAGATGAGCATCGTAAGCAAGGGCTGCAGGAGAATCCAACCTACTC
>JAYRNN010000205.1:0-11443 GCA_041912175.1 Anaerolineales bacterium
CTCGACCGCCAGGCCCACCACCCCGTTCAGGCTGGCTTCCGTGCCGGCCGGGGCCTTCCACACGCCACGCGTCGAGTCGATGCGGGCGTACAGGCCGGCGATATAGCCCGACGGAGGCAGCAAAATCGGCTCCCTGGACTTACCGGTCGGGTCGAGCGACTTGACCCACGGGAAATACAAGGCGCTGTAAGAATTGGCCTTGGTCAGCTTGGCGCGAAAAGCGGCAGCTTCATCGCCTGTTTTATCGGTATCGAGGGTCTCGCCAATATAGAAGACATCCTGCAGCGGGCGATTGGCGCAGTACGCCGCGCCCAGGTCTGCCATGGCGGTCGTGCTCATGTCCGGGACCGCCAGCAGGCTGAAGTCGGTCAGGGTGTCCAGGCGTGTGAATGCGTTGCTGAAAGTCGTCTCGGTGATGGCGGCGACGCCATCCAGGCCGAGCGTGGCGGCGGTCACAACGCCGGCAATAGCCGAGTCGCCGATCTGCACCACGTCGGCCAGGGCCGGGCGGCGCACGGCCAGGCCATCTTGCGACTGGCCGCCGTTGCCGGTCCCCAGCTTAAGGAACCCGGTGGCGTCCTCGGCGGCCAGGGCGGCCGATTGGACTCGCACCGACGAAACCGCGCTGGTTGTGCCCGATTGCAGAAACAGGCGCGTTTGCGCGTTTACGGTTTCAACCGAGCAGGTAAATCCGGTAAAGGCCGTGCTATCCGTGGAATTCTTTTTCTTGGTCAGGGCGGTCACCGCGGTTTGAATGGCGGCGGCTACCACCGGTAGGCTGGTCTCTGCCGCCAACCCGGCCGGCAAGGCCACTTCTTGAAAGCCATCCCCGTCCAGGTTGATCTGGAAATTGCGCTTGGCGCCCAGCGGCAGGCTGGGTGAAAAACCGCCGCGATGAAAGCCGCGCTGCAAGCTGATGTTCTTGGACGACGCCTGGGCATCGATCAAGGTGGAATTTTGCTTGAGCGCATCGACGACAAAATTCGGCGCGTTCGGGTCGATGGACAGGTTATCGAAGACTTCCAGGGGGGTGACGTCTTTGAAATTGGGTGGGATGACCGCCGGGTCCGCCTGGCGGCGCACGCTGATCTTGAACTCATTCCCCGGATCGGATGAGCCGTCTTCGATCTGCAAGAACAGGCTGTTGCCCCAGGCGCCCTTGTTCTTGGCCGAGAAAATCAGGCCATTGACCGGGGCGGAGGCGCGGTTAAGCACGGTGACGTCGGCGGTCGCCGCGTCGGAGCGCGTCACGCGCACGATGTAACACTGCCGTCCCCCGTTGTTGAAATATTGAAACACGCTGTAGGCCAGGTAGCTATCGTTGAAAAAAGAACCGTAATAGCGTTGGAACTCCGTCCAACTGACGACCCGCCTGGCTTCTTCGGGCCCCATCTCGGCCAACCCTACGAATGCTGCCGTAGAGGTGCTGGCGGTCTCGATCGGCCGCACGCCGCTCGATATTTCTTGAATATAGACGCCTGGGTAGGTAAGTGTGGGCATGTCCCTTATCCTTTTTTAGGTTGTGGTTCTGCTTTATCTTCTTCCGGAGCGGCGGCCTTGACTTCCCCTTGCGCTCCCGCTTCGGCCTCCGCCGCTTTTCGCTTCTTGGCGGCCGACTTGTCATCTAGCTGCTCAACGCTGATACTGCGCTGGCCTTGCATTTTTTGAACCTTTGGGTTCTCCTTGATCTCTGCGTCGTTGAGCTCACCGGTGACCTCCCCTGGGGAGAGACGCAATGTAATCCCACTGTTGAGAGGCAACAAGATGGAGCGGGGCGCCAGATTCTTGATCTTGACAGGCATAGGGTTCTCCTTTTTTACTTAAACTTAGAAAGAACGAACAAAGACGTCTCTAACGCGAAAGTTAAATGGAAACACAAACAGACCCGGATCGAATTCCGCCGCTAAGAAGATTGATAGAAGCTCGGTGAGAAAGAGGGGTATATAATTGGCGATTGAACTAGACTAATTATATATAAATTATACTAATTTGTCAAGATTCTGCGATGAATTTGTTATGTAATAAAAATTGGTTGATCCGATCGCGCGCGCCGCTGGGAAAATTGACCTACTCCAGCGGGATCAGCCAGCGTTCCGTGCCATCGCCTTCGGCAGTCCAACCGGTCAGCCCCGAATTGCTGCGCACCCGCCACCACACCCAATTGTTGGCGCAGGCCGGGCCTTCCAGGATCTGGAATTGCTCGCCGGAAGGCATCGTCCCCACAATGGCTGCATTGCGGTTGGGCGCGCTGCGCACGCGCTGGTTGGCAGGGTACTGTTCATTAACCTTGCCCCCCATGCCGGCCGCCAGGTAAGAGACATAGGTATTGGCGCAGGGCCGCCACTGCTCGAGCCTATATCTGATATTCGGCCCGGCTGAATCCAGGTCGCCTGTGCGCAGATCGAGCGGGACCACCAGCGCGTAGAGGCCGGGTGGGTTCCCGCCCTGCACGCTGAAGGCGGCGTTCCAGTCGCCCTGGCCATTCGCCTTGACCTGGAGCTGGTTGACCAGGTTCGCAACGCTTGCCATTTCATCCATGCGGTAGATCCCGATCGGAACGCTGGCCCCCGGGCGGAAACCTGCCCCGAACAGGCGGAACGTGTCGCCAATGGCGAGTGGGTGGTCGATGGTTGTGGAGAAATTCAAGTAGCTCCAGCGCGCCGCTCCCAGCGGGTTGGCGTCGGGAAATTTATAGGCGGGTGGGCGATCCAGCATGACCATCGGCGCAGGCTGCCAAAGCGGGACGTTGAAGGGCCCTTCGGTCGAACCGTAGGGGGTGGATACACGCGCGTACCAGGCGCCGCCCGGCAGCCCGGCTGGCGCCCATAACTTGACGTTGATGGCCGGCGTTTGGTCGATCTGGATCCCCAAAGCGTCCCCCCCGCCGCGCGAAGGGTCCACCGGTCGCAGGCTCCACCCGCTCACGAAGTCGCCCATGGGGGCGGAGTAAAACTCATCCTCCTGGCCGGGATAGTATTCGCCAATCCCGGCCGGGCGGCCATCGGGCCGGAAGAGCTCGATGGTGAATCCCTGATCGTAGGGCAGGCCGAAGATGCACAGGGCGACATAATCGAGCGGCATTGGGAACGAGCGCCCGCTTTCATTCACCCGTCCGGCGGAGACCAGGGAGGGCGCCTGGCCCTGCCGCCTGAGCATGTCCGGCGAGCAGTAATACGTATCGCCGCCGCCGCCCTTCCCACCCGTCAAGAGCTGCTTCTTCAGGCTGCTGGTGACCAGGGTGCGCGTGGGCGTCAGGCGCGGGCCGGGGAGCGTAGAAGTGCGCGTGGAGGTAAGCAATACGATCGATGAGGAAGCCTGGGCGGGCCCCTTCCAAAGCGGGGCGGCGCTCAAGCCGATCAGCGCGCCAACAATGCACAGCCCGCTCAGCAGGCGGAATATATTTTTGAGTTGCGAATGTGTAGACATGTTTCCCCTCCCTATATAGAATACACCCATTTTCCCGCACCCGCAACAGCGAATTACTGAATTAATCGAGGCTGTCCAAATGCTCTTTTTTTGGACAGCCTCGATTAAAAATATTTACTGCACGTCCAGGCACACGCTGGGACCGGCGTCCCAGTACTTGTCAGCCCCCTGGTTGGTCGGCAGCAGGATGCGGTAGGCGCCTGGATCCAGGTTGTCCTTCAAGGGCAGGTCGACGCTCTGGTTGCCCTTCTTGTTGGTCTTGAAGGGGATTTTATCCTTCAGGTCGATCTTCTTCTCGTCTTCCGGGTTCGGCCGGTAGACCCCCAGGGTGTAGCTGGTCTCGGGGCGCAGGTTGACCATGAAGAGGGTCACGCTTTGGCCGCGGTTGTACGGGTGGCAGTCTCGATCCACCTGCGGCAGCTTAAAGGGGCTCGTGTTTGGCGAATAAGCGCCCACGTGCGGCTTGTTGATGCCCATCGCCGCCAGCGGGTCGGCGGTCTTCAGCTTGAACTCGCCGCGCGCCTCTTCTCCATTGGCGTCGAAAGCCGCAATCTGCCATTTGCCCGCGGGCAGCCCTGCCGGCAGCCACAGGTTCAAAGACAGCGCCGCCGGGTCGCTGGGGATGCTGTAACCGGTGACGATATCCGGGTAGGGCTGGTCTTGGATCAAGGTGGAAAACGAGCCCTGGAATTCAGCGCGTAGCTGCGCAATATCGTTCACCGAGCCGTCCGGACGGGTCAGCTCGACGCTCAGGCCGTTGCTGGCGTCCAGCCCGTAGATGCAGAATTGGGCCTGGTCGCCTTTACGCCCCGCGTTGTGTACGTAGGGCAGCTTCGGATCCTGCTTCACTTTGTCGCTCAGGTCCTCCCACACCGGGCAGTCGGGCAGGATGCCGTCGAACAGCCGCAGGTCGAAGGTCTCGGCGCCAAAGACGAGCTGCTTCTTCAAAGGGTTGGTGACCAGGGTGCGCGTGGGGGTCGGGCGCGGCGCGGACGGGGTGCGCGTGCCGGTGGGGGTGGGGGTCACGGCCAGGGCCGCCTGGGCGGCCGGCAGCGCCGCCGAGGCTGTGATCAGAATAACCAATAAGCACGCCCCTGCCAGGGTCAGCGCTTTCTTTCTTTTGTTCGATACCTGTAAATGTCTCATCGCTCGTTGCTCCTGATTGATCGCTAATACTGATAATTCTTCTGCAAATCGTCTAAAACCGGCTGGAATTCGTCGATCAATTGTTGGCGGGAAAGGCGTTCCGCCAGGCGCAGCCCTTCTTTCAAATATTTTTCTGCCCGTTTGAACTTCTCGACCGCCGTGGCCTGGTCGCCCAGGTCCCTGGCATTGACGCCCTGTTGGAAGCTGATCCGCCCGATGGCGGCGGCGTATTCGGCCTGGAAGTACGGGCTGGCCAGCTCGTACGCCTTCAGGTAGGGCTCGATGGCCTGCTCGTATTGCTCGTTGGCTGCCTGGAGATTTCCGGCCTGCGTCTCCTGGTCGCCATAGCCGGCGGCGAGCAAACCCAGGTTGGCGTAGGCGTGGATGGCCTGCTCGACGGCGTTCTTGGCGCCGCCCAGGTACGCGTCGACGATCTTTTGATATTCGGCTGCCGCGCGCTGGAAAGCCGTTTTCGCCAGCTCCGCTTGACCGGCGTCGGTGTAAATCTGACCGCGGGTCTGGTAGATCTGCCCCAACCCCAGGGCGGCTTTCTCGGGGATGTTGTATTCTGCGGGTTGGTTGGGCAGTTGCAGGGCCTGGTTAAACTGGTCTTCGGATTCAGCCAGCTTCTGGTCGGTGAAGTTCGGGTCGCTGGCGGCGGCCGGATCGGTCAGCGCTTGCAGGTAGGCGACGCTGGCCTTGCCGATCATCGCCCGTCCGTAAGTCTGGCGGCTGATCGTCCAGGCCTGCTCGTAATCCGCCAGGGCCGAGGCCAGGTCGCTGAAGTCGAAATCGACGTAGGCCAGGTTCGTGCGCGCATTGCCGCTCAAAATGTAAGCCACTTCCTTGCCGTCCCGTTTGAGCCATTTTGGATCCTGGGCGGCCAGGCTGAAGTATTTCAACGCATTGGCGTAATCGTTGTAGGCGTAATAGGTCAGGCCGATGGTCAGCAGGCTGAGCGCCTTCGAGCGCGCCAGCAGGGCCGGGTTGCCGCCCGCCGCCGCGGCGCTGCGCTCGAACGGGTTGCCGATGTCCATCTGCCGCCCGAGCTGCGTGGCGCCGGTGATCTCGGGGGCCTGGCGTGGGAACGCCTGGGCGTTGACGTAGAACTCGGGCGTGTAGCTGCCCTGGTCGCCGTCCTGTTGGATCACGCCATAGATCAGCACGTGGATGTTCTTGCTTTTCGCCATGGCTTCGGCGTTGGCATAGCGTTCTTGGGGCGTGGCGCCTTCAACCTTGCCGGTCAGCTCGTAGCCCCACACTTCGGGGACCAGGTTATCCGACAGGTTGGCGAAACTCTGGCTGATCTCCGCCTCCAGGCGATCCTTCAGAAACTGCGCCAGGTCATGCCCGTCGGGTTTATCCAGGCTGTTGCCCTGGGCGTCCAGCACCGGGATATCGGCGATGGCCACGTTGAAATCCTTGTTCATGCGGCTGGGAGTAGCCGTGCTGATCAGGCTGACTTGCTTGGGGCGCGACTGGGCATAGATCAGGCCGCCGATCACAAACACCAGCACCGCAATCACCGCCCCGATCCAGATCAGGCTGCGGTTCAAGCGCTGGATTTCGGGCGGCCGCACCTGGACGCCCTCCGCCTCGCCATAAATCAGGTTGTTCTTCAGGCGGGTGAAGAGCGCCGGCATCCAGAAATCGGGCTGGTCGCGCACTGCGTTGCGCGCCGCCCCGGCGGCCCGGTCGAGCACGCCCTCGTCCGCCAGCTCCTGGAAGAAAACCGGGGCGAACTTGCCGGCGGTCGGGATGCTGATCTTGCCCTGCATGGCCAGCACCGCCGGCACACCGGCCTCTGCCAGGCGCGGCCCGATGGCCGAAAGGGCCGGGCTGGCGGCTTCGCCGGCGCTCTCGCAGGCGATCAAGGCGACCAGGATGGGCAATTTATCCAGCGTGAGCAACTGCGTGGTCAGCTCTTCGCCCGAAACACGCGCCGCTTCTCCTTGTTCATTCTCCAGCAGGATAAAGCTTTCTTCCTTGCGCGTGCGTCCGTGCGCCACGATGTACAGGATGTCATAAGAGCCCTGGCGTAGGCGGTTGATCATTGCCTCCAGGCTGGCGCGCTCCTGCGTGGCGGGGGAGGGCAGCACCTCGGCCTGGATCTCACCCAGGGCCTGGCGGGCGCGCCCGGTTTCGCCGCTCACGTCCACCGCCTCCAACCCGTAGACGTCCAGGTCGCTCGGGTTGGCGACCACCAGCAAAGCGCGCAGGGCGCGCTTGGGGCGCAGCGAGACCTTATCCCAGGCGGCCGAGCTCAAGAAACGCGAGAAAAGCACCTTCTCGCCCGAGAAAAGCGGCTGCCCGCCCTGCGAGTCGTAAAGCGTCTCCCAGTGCAGGGCGTGGATCTCGCGCGCGTCGGGGGCGGCTTGCAGACGCACGCGCAGCGGCAAGTCGAGCGACTGGGCCACCGCCTGGGCCTGCTTGAAGGCCGTGCGCACAAGTTCGTCTTTAAATAGAAAACCGGCCAGCGTGCGCCCATACGCTTCGGCTGAAGCCGCGGTGTCGAGGGCGTTCGGATCGAAATCGAAACGCAGATCCTGCCCGGCCGCCGGGTCTACCTCGCTCTGGCTGCCAGGCTGCACGAAGCGCATTTCAAGACGATATCCCACCTGCGCGTGGCGGGTCAGATTCAGGGTCAGTTCCGGGATGTCGGCGGCCATGTGGTTTATTCGCGATAAAATCGGATAGATTAAGGTTGATTATACCACATAAGAGATTGCTTGCGGTTGAGTACAGCCGGGCTGAGGGCGCAGCCGAAGGGGGAGAAACGGAACACGAAATACACGATAGGGACGAACGACACGAACGATATTTGGAAATTGGGGCGGGCGAGGGAAAAGAGGAACACGAAATACACGAAAGGGACGAACGACACGAACGAAATTTGGTAATTGGGGTGGGCGGGGGAAAAGCTCCTAAGGAACAAATCTTGGTTTGCTCCAGATTGAAATGCGCGCAGCGCTGTGGAGTTACTGGCAACGTCAGGATTGCTGTCACTGCGAGCGTCTTGTGCGAAGCAGTCTCAAGTTCGGCTGGTGAGGAAGATTGCTTCGCAAAGGGCGCTCGCAATGACGAGAGGGCGAGAGGCTCCAGAACGTCCTGATGCTGGCCCCCGGTGATCAAAATACTACGCCGCTTCTGCTTGTTTATTTGGATCCTTATTTAAGAAAACGATCCAGGTCAAAATTCCCGCTATTGAACTCAATCAGCTTTGTCCAATCGATCATGCCGCTCGGGTCACAAAACCGATCAATAAATTCTTTGGTAAAGCGATTAATGACTTTACTTTTTTCATTATGAAAGGATTCATTATGCTCTTTGGCTCTATACCCGATTGGTTCAATGATTTCAGTGTATAGCTCTTTGTTCTCGCTAATCAGGTACCAGAAATTTTGCCCTACGACCTTCATGTACCCTCGTAAAAAGCTCGTTTGAGTCTTGCCATAACATATTCCTAGCACAGGCTGAGCATTGATGCCTTTTCTCGATTGCTTGACTCTCGTCACGGCATTCTTAAAATCGAGTTCTAGCTTACTCTGCTGCGAACTGTTTCCCCAGTTCGGGCCTGATTTTACAGAAACAATGTAGTAGATATCGTTATTTGTAAATTCAAGATCAATGCCCTGAGCTGTCGATTTATGGCCTGCACAGGTCATTTCGGCGATGAAAATGGCCAGGCCTTCGAGGAAATCGCCAAATAATTTTTCTTCAGACGAGGATAGAAAAGCATCCAGTAATCCTGTAATTAATTCATTGGCTGTAGAAATGTTTTTGGCTTTAAACAGATATGGGTTCTTGGTTAAGAGCTTTTCCAACCTAAGGTCTTCAAGCGATTTGATCCGCCGTTCATGGAAATCTACAATATTTTCATTAACATAATTGTGCACTTTATCGAAATGTAATGGATCCATCTAGTCTACCTTTATTGAATGGGTGTATCGTTATCGGGAGAATAGCTCGCTTGTTCTTCGGCAATGTTAGGCAAACCTATCTGCATCTCGGCTACCCGGTTGCGGGATGCATCGACATATTCTGCATTTAAATCAATGCCAAAATAATTACGTCCTAATTGTAATGCGGCCAGCGCGGTCGTTCCTGAACCGATAAATGGATCAAATACTAAATCACCCGGTTGCGTAAATAACTTAATGAACCAGCGCGGAAGTTCAACTGGAAATACAGCGCTATGGTTCTTATTCGCACATTCAGTGGCAGTATAGATCACATTGGTCGGATAAACCATATCACGCCCGATCCAATTGGAGACGTTTTTCGCAAATCCGCTCTTGACTTTAGATTCGTCCCGCGTTTGATCGGTTTGGCTAAGTTTTGCTAATCTACCTTTTGCCCAATCGCCTACCGGAACCATGACGGCTTCCTGGTACATATTGAATTTTTTCGTCTTATTTAATTGGATTAATCTTTCCCAATTATCTCGAAACCGATTGGGCCATTTTCCCGGATATGAATTTTTCTTGTGCCACATGAATTCTTCCGTCCAAAGCCAGCCTTGCTTGCGCATCTCCAATATCAGCTCGATGACGTAGGTATGCCTTTCGCCATCCACCACCCTCTCTTTGATATTGAGGATAAAGGTTCCAGTAGGTTTTAGGACGCGTAAAAACTGTTCGGCTTTAGGCAGGAACCAATCCACATATTCATCCGGACGAATACCACCGTAGGTGTGTTTTCGCTGGTCTGCATATGGGGGTGAAGTAAAGATAAGGTCTACCGAATCATTCGGAATTTCCTTAAGCACTTCTTCGCAATCGCCAAGTAAAATTTTATTGATAAACTCCATCCTGGCTCACCTTATTCTTAGAACAATTATTCAGATATGCTAAATATAGTCAATATAACCCAGAAAGTCAAGAGTAACTCGATGGTTCAAAAATGACGAAGGGCGCCTCGCAAGGACTGAATTGCTCCGCACAGTTCGCTCCTAAGAAACAAATCTTTGTTTCCTCTAGATTGAAATGTGCGGAGCGCTGTGGAGTTACTCTCAATGACACCGGCGGCCGCTAAATCTCCTGCGCATCCCTGGGCAGTGCTTTGACCCTCTGTAAATAGCCGCTGACGCGCTCGTCTTCGCCATAAAGGTAAGCATAGCCGAAATGCTCGCCGACCGGGATAGCTGTCCGCCGGAAGAGCTCGCCCATGCACTCCAAGGCTTGCCAGGTCTCTGCGACGCCCGCCCCGCAGTAGGTCTCCAGCAGCAGCGCCCACAGCGCCGGCTCCAGGCAGCCGTGCAGGTATTTGCCTTCTTTGCCGGGGCTGCGGGTGAACTGGAATTTGACCCCCACGTACCAGGCGAGCATTTTCATCAGTGGCTCGCGCACGATCTCCTGCAGCGACTTCGCATAGGTAATCTCTTCACGCCACAGTCCCTTGGCCACGTACGGGCTGACCCACCAGAACTCGTTGCAGCAATCGAAGTACTGCTTCGCCGTCGGCGGCTTGGGCAGGTAATCGCGATCGCTAGCCGGGGGGTAGCCCGGCAGCAAGCCATCCTTGTCCAGCAGGGCGATGGTCTGGCTGTCTTCTCCCATCTCTGCCAGCCTGTTTATGGGGAAAAGGGTCAGGTCAATCCGAGCGCCGTCGGCGAATTGCATCAGGTAGCCGTAGCTGGGGAGCCCGGCGGGGGGCGGGTCGCCCATGTCGTCGGGGAGCTGCAAGATTAACATTTCTCCGAAGCGCCCGATCCAGGCCGGCTCCGCTTTGAAAGACTCCAGCTCGCCGACCAGGTAGACGATGTCATAATCCTGGAAGATATCGCGCGGGGCGTTGGGGTTGGCGCGTGAGCCGTTCATGATCACGGCGCGCACGCGTTCGTCGGCCTGGGCGGTGGAAAGGATGAGCTCGAACATTTCTGCTTCGCTGCGCATATTCCTCAATACGGGATAATGGGTTTTTGGGGTACTTGCGGGCGGCGAAGCCGCCCGCAAGTACCCCATTATATCGTGTACAATACGGGCAAAAAGGAGCCCAACATGACAGACCCAATCTCCCCGGCCACCCAGGCAGTCTGGGGCGGCGAAGAGACCTCCCTGGCGCAAGGGGCCACGCAAGTGCCCGTGGTCTACAGCGCCGCCTATGGCTATCCCGACGTGGACGCCTGGCTGGAGGCGGCGACCGGCCGCCAGGCCGGGCACATCTACAGCCGCAACACCAACCCGACCGTGCAGGCTTTCGAAGAGAAGCTGCGCCTGCTCGAAGGCGCCGAGGCGGCGACCAGCTTCGCCAGCGGGATGGCCGCCATCAGCAACACCCTGTTTGGCTTGCTCTCGCCGGGCGAGCGCGTGGTTTCGGTCAAGGATACCTACGGCGGCACGAACAAGATTTTCAGCGAGTTCCTGCCGCGCTTTCACATCCAGGTTGCGCTGTGCGACACGACCGATACCGAGCAGATCGAGGCTGAGATCGCCCAGGGCTGCCGGCTGCTCTACCTGGAGACGCCCACCAACCCCACGCTCAAGGTGCTCGACCTGGAACGGCTCTCGGCAGCCGGGCGGGCGGCCGGGGCGGTGGTGGTGGTGGATAACACTTTCGCCACGCCGCTCAACCAATCGCCGCTCGCCCTGGGCGCGCGCCTGGTGGTGCATTCGGCGACCAAGTTCCTGGGCGGGCACGCCGACGCCCTGGGCGGGGTGGTGTGCGGCGAGGCGAGGCTGGTGGGGCGCATCTTCCACTTCCGCGAGATCACCGGCGCCTGCCTGGACCCCATGGCGGCGTACCTGCTGCTGCGTGGGATGAAGACGCTGCCGCTGCGCATCCGCCAGCAGAACGAGAGCGCCCTGGCCATTGCGCGTTTCCTGGAAGCCCACCCGGCCGTGGCGGCGGTCAACTATCCCGGCCTGGAGAG
>JAYRNN010000206.1:0-8254 GCA_041912175.1 Anaerolineales bacterium
GTTCCTGATATCCTTGGATAACCGTCGGGAATGGCACCGCTATCACCATTTATTCCGGGAATTGCTGCAACACAGGTTGTCCTCTGAAATGGCGCCCGATGAAATGAGCAACTTGCATCTCCGGGCTTCAGCCTGGTTCGAGGAGCATGGGCTGCTGGATGAAGCCATGCATCATGCCCTGGCAGCCGGCGACCTCGATCTGGCTGCGCGCCAGATAAGCGCCGGGCTGCGCGATGTGCTGAACCGTGCTGACCGCCCGACCCTGGATCGCTGGCTGCGTTTGCTGCCGGAGGAGATGATCCAACAACGCATCGAGTTGTTGATGGTCAAGGCATGGGTTTTGCAGTTTATGTGGCGGCTTGACCTGCAAGCACAGACGCTCCAGCATATAGAAGAACTCCTGGGTTCAGGTGCGGGTGCATCCTTGCCGGTGGATGAACTGCAAATCCTGCGCGGGCAAATCCTCGCCTTTAGAGCTCAGCAGGCTTATTTCAGTAACCAGCCAACCCGATCGATCGACCTTTGCCGGCAGGCATTGGCACTCTTGCCTCCATCTTGGACATTCGGGCGCGGCGCAGCGATGCTTTTTATGGGCTTATCCATGCAGGCCAGCGGCCTGGCACAGGAGGCTGAACGGCTGCTGCTTGCCGAGTACGAGTCTTACGCTGACAAGACCAGTCCCTATGCCCTGTTAATCCTGGAATCTCTGAGTTTCATCTACCTGCTTACCGATCAGCTCGAGCAGACCAGGCAAACTGCGCGGATGCTGGTCCAAGGAGCAACCCGCAGTGGGATTGCATTTTTGAGGAGCACAGGAGACTGGTTTCTCGGCATTGTGTGTTATCAACGCAATGAGATCGAGGCTGCCGCGCAGCACTTCACCCAGATTGTCGATAACCGCTTTACAGCTCAGGTAGCTCATTATCGAGATGCTGTTGCAGGGCTGGCGTTGATCCACCAGATCCAGGGGAGGAGCTCTGAAGCCTGGCAGATTGTGGAGTCGATTAGACAGTATGACCTGGAGCAAAGGGGCAGTGAAGATACCCGGACGCGCTCCCTGCGCGCCAGGTTACTCCTCATGCAAGGGGACCTGGAAAGAACCGGCCAGTGTGTTGACACATTAACCGATCCGCCGCCAGATCAGCCTCTTTTGTGGCTGGAAGAACCGCAGGTGACCCGTGTGCGCGTCTTGGTAGCCAGAGGCGGGGATACCGATCTGCACCTGGCAACTCAAATATTGGACGTTCTGGATGATATTGCCTACAGAACCCATAATCTCCGTTACAAGATTGAGATCCTGGCTTTGCGTGCCCTGGTGCTGGATGTTGCGGCACGCGGCGCCGCAGGGGGAAACAACCAGGCAGATGCCATACTGCAACAAGCTGTCGACCTCGCCCGGCCGGGCGGCTTCATCCGGGTTTTCGTCGATTTGGGCGAACCCATGCGGGCGTTGCTGCGCCGGCTTGCCGATCAAGACGATTCGCTTCGAATGATCGAGCAAATCTTGGCGGCGTTTCCGGGCGGCGAGCGGGCGTCGGTTGAAGGTAAGCCCGGCGCCTCCCACGCGACCACGCCATTGGTCGAACCGCTGACGCCGCGCGAGTTCGAAATCCTGAAATTGTTGTGCGGCCCGTTGAGCATCAAAGAGATCGCCCTTCAGCTCAATATTTCCTACGAAACGGCCAGGCGCCATACCGCCAATATTTACGCCAAACTCGGTGTGAACGGGCGCATGCAGGCGGTCGCCCGCGCCAACGAATTGAACATCTAGTTCCATCTTTGATTGAAATCATTTTGAGCACCCCAAAGGAAAATCTCCTCCTACATCATTAATACATCTTAAGGGGGATTTATCGGGTTAGCAGATTTGCTATCATCTGAGTATGATGAGTCCATCGACCCGGAAACCTCTCCCATTCGATCTACCGGCTACCTACCAGATCGTTGTCCAGGGCCGGGTTGCCCCGGACATGTCCGACCTCCTCGGCGGGATGACGCTCCAGGTCATATCAGGGGAGGTGGGTTCACCGGCGACCATCTTGAGCGGTGAATTGAGGGACCAGGCGGCTCTGGCCGGTGTACTCAACTCGCTGTACGAGCTGCACCTGACGGTTGTCTCGGTGAAGCGCCTGTAACCATGAGGCAGTCGATGGATAAGTTTTACCGAGATTGCTTCGAAAAGTGCGCTCGCAATTACTATATAAAGGAGATTTAGGCAAATGAAAAACAGAATTCGTAAAAGTACAATGATCCTGAGCCTGGTCGTGCTGGGAGCGCTGGTATTAGGCGCCTGCGCGCCGGCAGCCACACCCGCCCCAACCCAGGATGTGGCGCTGATCCAGACCCAGGCCGCCCAAACCGTCGTGGCGGATATGACTCAGAACGCGCCCGTTCCCACCGAAGCGCCTCCGGCTACTGCAGAACCACCTGCAGAGCCAACCCAGGCTCCACCGCCTGGACCAACCCCAGACCCAAGTATCCCATTGGCAGTTGTTCCCACACCTGCTGCCGGTGAACCAGCGGCAGTCGCCAACTACAATACAATCATCTACGGTGGGCCGGGTACAAACTATGTCGTCTATTCGACCTTGCTAGGCGGCAGCACTGCCAAGGTGGTCGGCAAGAGTGAGGACGGTTTGTGGTGGGCGGTCAGCGTTCCAGTTGCCCAGAGTGGCAATGGTTGGGTGGATGCTGCCTGGGTGACGGCCAGTAATGTTGACGGGGCGCCCGTGCTGCCCACTCCACCCGTTCCGCCGACCGTCGAGCTTGTCCCGCCAGAGCCGAGTGACCCACAAGCCACCGCAAACGCCAATGTGTACGTGCGTAGCGGTCCGGCGACGAATTTCCCGGCTTATGGTATCGCCCCTGCTGGCGTGACAGCCAGGGTGCTCGGCAAGAGTGAAGACGGCAAGTGGTGGGTTGTGCGCCTGGATCCCCAATATGTAGGCGCCGGCTATGGCTGGGTGGACGGGGCATATACCACAGCACAGAACGTCGAAAATGTCCAGACCGTTCAAACTCCCCAGGCAACCACCACAACTGCGCCGCCTCCGCCGCCCGAAGGCGTACCCACGGCCACTGCAGTGGATTTTGTGAACGTGCGCAGCGGACCCGGCACCAATTATCCGGTGTTGTTTGTAGCCCCAACGGGAGCCTCCGGCGAAGTGAGCGGAAAGAGCGCGGATGGCGCCTGGTGGCAGTTGAAGATCTCTACGCAGTACTCGGCGGATGGCTTTGGCTGGGTGTCGGCGGATTGGGTTGTTACCCAAAACACCGGCAGTGTTCCGGTCGTTGAAGCGCCTGCTGCGCCGCCCCCAGTAGAAGCGACCCCACCGCCGCCCACGACCGGTACAGCGGGCTGCGTGCTGGTATCGCAAAGCCCGACGGATGGCACAGTGGTTGGGATGGGTGCACCATTCAATACCACCTGGGTAATCCAGAACACCGGTTCTGTAAAATGGGACCAGAACGAATACGATCTCACCTTCATGGGCGCGTATAACAACGTCTGGTTACATACTGGCCCGGACGGATACGATCTGGCCACCACGGTAGAGCCGGGTGCGACTTATAACTTCACCGTGCCCATGCTGGCGCCCTTTAGCCCAGGCGCATTCGGCGAGCTGTGGCAGTTGTCCTATGGCGGCCAGACAGTTTGTCAATTCTGGGTCTATATCGCTGTCCAGTAAAGATCCTTGATGTATTGATAGTGCGATGCCCAGACATCGCACTATCAATACAAAATGCAAGATCAGAAATAAAAAGTAGAAAAATTCAAGCAAGGCCCAGATTTGGAGGTGAAAGGAAACCTACGCAGAGGTAATTATTCTGGCGTTGGCGGTGTGCATCGACAAGAGGCGCACGGCGGCAGGTAGGAGTTTTTATAAGGAGGTTGCGGTACAACCTAAAAATGACAAATTCAAATATCATCAAAGGATTGGAGGAATAGACAATGTGTTGTTTCTTCACTGCACTCGTGTTTTTTGGCCCCCGATTGGGGTTCCTGGTTTACTGGCTGCTCGCACCGATGAAAGTGAGTGCGGCTCTCAATGTTTTCAACTTGCAATGGCTGGTGGGTATCCTGGCCCTAATCTTCGCCCCATGGACGATCCTGATGTACGTGATCGTCTTTCCCTTGAACGGCTTTGACTGGGTCTGGCTCGGGCTTGGCATCGCCGCCGATATCATGAGCTACGTCGGCGCCTACCACAACCGCAAGCAGGTGCCGTATTACCCAGAAACCGCACCGTAGGATTAGAGGAGATAACCAATGACGTACGGACCAGTTGATTTTCTAGCTCTTGATTTCAAAACCGACCAGCTCAAAGGCGAAATCTTGCCGGAGCTGCTCGAGCTTGTCAAAAATAAGATTGTGCGCGTGATCGACCTTGTCGTTATCCAGAAGTATGAAGATGGTCACCACGAGGCGATAGAAATGCAGCAAATGGCCCCCGACCTCCTGGCGCTCTTCGATCCGCTTGAAATCGAAATCACCGGCCTCATTCAAGCCGAAGATATTGACAATATGGCGGAAGTCATGGAAAACGATACCAACGCAGCAATATTACTGTTTGAAAACCTGTGGGCAGTCAAGTTCAAGGAAGCTGTGCTCAGGGCGAACGGCCGGCTGTTGGCGCAGGAGCGCATCCCCCACGAGGTTGTGGAGGAAGCCATGGAATTATTTGCCGAAGCTGAGTCAGCCGCTGAGTAGGCCGCTGAATCATCCCAGGTTTGAGAGCCTAACCTAAAGAATCAGGAGGTTGATATGTTACGTAGAAGAGCAATGATAAGAAGACCTATCGCTCGGGTAGGCGCCGCTGCCGTAGGCACGGCGGTCGTCGTTGGTACTGCCGGCGCGGTGTCCCATCACCAGCAGCAGAAATACGCCCAGCAGAATGCTGCTGCGCAACAGCAATACGACCAGGCTTATCAGCAGGGCGCTGCCGACGCAGAGGCCCAGCAGCAGTATGCTCAACAACCGGTGCAATACGCGGCTCCGGTTGAGCAGGCGCCGGGATTAGACCTGAATAGCCAGCTTCAACAACTCGCTCAGCTTCATAATGCGGGCGTGCTGACTGATGAAGAGTTTGCGGCGGCCAAGCAAAAACTGCTGGCTAGCTGAACGCTTTGAGTTAGCCAATTGCCGGTTCCTGATTGGATTCGGATAACGCGGTGATGAGGCCTAAAATAACCCGAGGTGAGCCGGTTCAATCGACTCACCTCGACCTTTTGAAAGAAGTTTTGGCGCCATGGTAGTCCCTGAATTCTTCGCAGGCATGCGCAATGTGTCTGTGGCGCTTGTCGTGGCCTCCCAGAACTTCTCTGCAGGAAATACATTGGTGTTTGTGCTGGTAGCTGCAATCATCTCACTGCTGGTCTTGCTGCCAACGGCCAAGCGGTTAGGGGGAGGTCAGCAAACCCTCTCGCCGCAACCCACCGGTGAGCAAGATTAAAAGAAATCCTGACTGGTTAGAGTTAAACGGACCAAGGAGTAACGAATGCTTGAACTTCCACTGGAATACGCCCTGGTTGAATTTGAGGGCAGCAAGGTATCTGGTAAGATCGTCCCCGAGCTGGTCGATCTGGCGCAGCGTGGCATTGTGCGTTTTGTCGATATCGTCTTCATCCATAAAGATGAAAACGGGAATATCGACACCATCGAGCTCAACGATCTCGAAGATGAGTTGTACGAGATGTTCGTCCCCATGGGTGAGCATATCTCCAGCCTTTTCACGACCGACGACCTGGAGATCGCGGCGAGCAGGATCCCCCCGAATTCGGCGGCGACGCTATTTCTATGGGAGAACCTGTGGGTCGCCAACCTGGGCAAGGCCATTCAGGAGTCGGGCGGCAAACTGGTGGAGCGCAAACAGATAGCTCCCGAAGTGGTGAAAACCTTCTTGGAAGAACTGGCCACAGAGTAGTGTCGCCCATTATTTCTTACTAAAAGGAGCTATACATGAGACGCAGAATAGGACCGAATCCTCCAGGACCAGTCGGTGGGATAGGCAGGGGTCCCAATCCCCCAGGACCAGTCGGCGGGATAGGCAGGGGCCCCAATCCCCCAGGACCGGTTGGCGGGATAGGCAGGGGACCCAATCCCCCCGGACCCGTTGGCGGAATTGGTAGACGCCGCAACGGCCCAGGCTTGCTGCGATAGCTGAGATCGAACAAGATCAGCCCGCAGGCATCCGAACCATAAGTAAAGGGATTCGTGCTATGAATAATAAAACCGGTATAGTATTATTAAGCGCAGCTCTCGGACTTGTGCTGTTGTTGTCAGCTTGCTCACAAGGAGCTACGCCAACGCAGGCCGATACCATCCAGGGAATTGTGTGGCAGTGGGAAAGCGTAAAGAATAAAACGACAGGTGAAACGAATACCGTGCCTGACCCTGAAAGCTATACGATCACCTTCAATGAGGATGGCACGCTGCAAGGCAAAGCAGACTGCAACAATTTCAATGGCGCCTACTCGCAGGAAAGCGGTTTTTCCATCAAGATCGGCGCCTCCACGATGGCATACTGTGGTGAAGCATCATTGGATCAACAGTATTTGACACTGCTGTCCAGTGTCGCGGCAGGCGGACCAGATGGATCCGGTGGCCTGGCGCTCGAAACTCCAGGCGGCGAGCAGAGAATGATTTTTAAAAATGGCGGCTCCGCGCCAAAATAACCTGGGGCATAATCTATTGACGAAGCGAGATAAAACATCGTATTGAGAAGAAGCAAATTAACCTGACTTTGAAAAGGAAGAGGATAACAAGATGACAAATAGCACACCTATGTCACTACCGGCTCCAGCGTTTTTAGGTGGAAATAGGGCGATTACCCTGACCCCGGTGGTCGGCGCGCCGCGCCGGGAGTACGCCGAGATGTTCCTCCCGGGGGGAGAATCGCGCGAAGACGGCGAGCTGCGAGTGACCGTGCTTGGCAGCGGCAATCCCTGGAACACACGCGCTCAGGCCTCGGCCAGCGTCATGGTCGAGGTCGGTAACCCGGAACGGGACATCCTGCTTTTCGATATCGGCAGCGGCTCGCTGGCGAACTACGCCAGCCTGAAGCTGCCGGTCAACCAGCTTAACAAGGTCTTCCTGACGCACCTGCATGCCGACCATACCAGCGATCTGCTTACGCTCTCGGGCAGTTGGTCCAAGATAGGACGGGCCGATGGGCCGGTCTACGTGTGGGGCCCCAGCGGCAGCGAGCCTCGCCTGGGCACGAAGCATTTCGTCGAAGGAATTGAGGCAGCCCTGGCCTGGGACACAGCCGCTGGGCACGGCGCTATCAACCCGGAAAGCATGAAGCTCGTAGCCTCTGAATTCGACTTCAGCAAAACCGAGGTAGTTTACGAGCAGAACGGCGTTCAGGTGACCTCGTTTCCCGTCGTCCACGCGCTGAGCGGCGCCGTCGGCTATCGCCTCGACTTCGCCGGCCTGTCGTTCGCTTTCTCGGGCGATACGCGCGCCTGCTGGCCGCTCGTGCATGCCTGCGAAGGCGTCGACCTGCTTATCCACGAGACCTTCCCGCCTGCCGCAGCGCTCGCGGCTGCCTCGGGTCTCTCCATCGAGCGGGCGACGATCGCCCTGAATGCCGCCCACACCTCGCCGAAAGCTGCCGGCAAGGTATTCAAGCTCACCAAGCCGCGCGTGGCCGGAATGTGGCATACGCTGCTCTCGCCCCAGGTCATCAATATGGTCTACTCGGAACTGCGCAGCGTGTATGACGGCCCCGTCGTCCAGACTCAGGATCTGACCGTGTTCAATATTACGAAGGAAGCAGTGGTCGCTCGCCAGGCAAAGCCTTTTGACCAGTTGCCGCCGACTCCGGGCAAACAGCGCATGGCCTTCACGCCTACCGCGGCGCCGCCGCCTACCTGGTGGGCAGAGGCGCTCATTCCGCTCGACGACCTGTAGATATCCTGACCGTCGATTTTAAAAAATGCTCTCCTGCGAGTTGGGATATCCGCTTCGCAGGAGGGCGCCAGGATCGAGAGAACTGCTAGCGGAAATTGGACCACATCGATCCGTCCTTGCGAGCGAAGGATCTCCCGGATGCAGCGAAAGGGATTGCTTCGTATAGAACGCTCCCAATGACCTACTCGAATGTAGGATCGGCTGTCTGTAGATACTCGTAGGGATTGACCTCTACATGCTCTTTAACAATATACCTCTTTTGTCGAACAAGTTGGGCAACGGTAACTGCTGAGCACCCAACCCCACAGGCCAGACATCGAAGCCAGTCAGGTCAGCCAA
>JAYRNN010000207.1:0-12149 GCA_041912175.1 Anaerolineales bacterium
GGCGATCCCCTACATCGACAATTCTCCGCAGGGGGCCGGGAGCTGGTTTACTTCTCAGCGAGGGCGAAGGATCACACGCAACACAGCCATCTATGCGATGGCGGCCATGCCTCTGTTCATCTTGCTAGATAATTTCTTCCCGGCGCGCGAGCTTTTGCGCGGCATCGTACCAGATTTTGTGGCGCAGGTGGTGATCCCTGCCCTGATTTTGGGCGGACTGGTGTTATTGCCATTGCTGGCGCTGGCGCGCACAAAACCCACCGCTCGCGAAGTGGTTTTGGTTGCGTTTACGATGTTGTTCGTTTCGGCGATCATCTTTACGATGACGGGGTTTCTGTTCCGGGGGCCAGGCTTCAGGCTATATCTCCCCTGGAATATGCCGGGCGGATACTCTCCATTCAACAATCTATAGAACAGGAGGCCCATTTTGCACAACGCGCAAAAAATCTCAGCCCCAAAACCACTCAACCGGCGCCAGTTCATCGGGGTCGCCTGGGCAGCTTCGATGGCCGTCCTGGCCTTCCAATCTATCCTCACTATAACCCGTTTTCTAAAACCAGTTTCGACGGGCGGCTTTGGCGGATTGGTTTATGCAGGCAAAGTCGATGAATTTCCGGTCGGCAGCGTGAACCATATTTTAGGCGGTCGCTTTTACCTTGTGCGCAATGCGGCAGGTTTCCTGGCGCTGTGGCAGCGCTGCACCCACCTGGGCTGCGCCGTGCCGTGGAATGAAGCTGAGGGACAATTCCACTGCCCATGTCACGGATCGCTCTTCAACACGGTTGGCGAAGTGATCGGCGGCCCGGCGCCGAGACCGATGGATTATTTTCCGGTCATCATTCGCAGCGGCGAGGTCTGGGTGGATACCAGCAAACCCACAGAACGCGCTCAATTTGAACCTTCTCAGGAAACTCAGGCTTGAGCGAGGCATCATGAAAGAAAAAAACGAAAATTACACACGCTATTTGATCGCCGGCCTGGTGATGACTTTATTAGTCGTCAGCGCCCTGGCGATTTACACATTGCGAGAAACCACCCGGCTGGCTACCGCAGCCGGGCAGTTCAATGACGAACGCGTCACTCACGGCAGCCAAATCTACCAGGAACAGTGCGTTGCCTGTCATGGCGCAAAAGGCGAGGGCGGGGTCGGACCCGCGCTGAATAACCGCAGCGTGCTCAAAAATACCATGGATAATGTGTTCTTTTCCGTGATCCGCTCAGGGGTGCCCGGCACACAGATGCCCGCCTGGAGCGTAAATTTTGGCGGCCCGCTGACAGATGAAGACGTGCACGACCTGGTGGCATTATTCCGCTCCTGGGAACCCACCGCCCCAGAGATCCAACCCCAACAATATGTCCCAGATGCGGCGCGTGGCGCTTTACTCTTTACCAACACCTGCGCTGCCTGTCATGGCGAGGATGGGGCCGGGACGCAAAAAGCGCCGCGCATCAACGACCCACAGCGCCTCCAGGCGCTTCCCGATGAGTGGTACCGGGGGGTGATCCGCAATGGTCGCCCGGCAAAAGGGATGCCGACCTGGGGAACCGTGCTCTCGCCCAATCAAATCGAGGACCTGGTAGCGCTGCTGTCTGCCTGGCGAAAGGGGCAGCAGGTGCAGCCCAATTTCTCGATCGGCGATCTACTGGCAAGCGCGATCTATGCTCTCGAACAAGACGACCCACAAAGCGCGGCCCTGGAGGTCGAACGCGCCAAATCGGTCACTAGCGGAGCGGCGCTCGAGGTGCTGCGCAACGCGTCTGCACAGATCACGGCCGGCGATAACGCCGGCGCTCAGGAAACCTTGAAGGCCTTGCAAGCCCAATGGCCGCTGGGAGATGCTGCGCAAGGCGCATCGACCTACAGTACATCCTGCGCGGCTTGCCACGGCCCACAGGGCGAGGGAGGGATTGGGAAAGCATTGCAAAATAACGCTTTTATCCAATCACAAACCAACGCCGATTTGCTGAAATTTATTTTGGCCGGGCGGCCCGGTACGGCGATGGCCGGTTTTACCGATCGCCTGGACGAAACACAAATCGCCAATGTGATCGCTTTTCTACGCTTGTGGCAAGGCGCTCCATAGGCGAGCATCCTTCGAGTCAGGCTGCGGTAATCAAATGAAACAACATCGTGTGGCGCTGTTTTATTCGCAAAGCTTGCTGGGTGAGGGTCTGCAAAATTTGCTAGGCAAGTTTTTGGATATGAATATACTCGGCCCGTGGGCAATCGACGAAGTAGCCATGCAGCATCTCACCACCCAATCGCCGGATATCGTCGTGATCGCCGATGAGAGCATCGGGGAAAACGGGCTTCAACCTCACAGCGCGGCGCTGCTTACCGCACAAATCCTGGAAAAATATGCAGGTCTGCCGGTTGTGCAGGTTTTCTTAGAACCCAACCAGATGCGCATCTACAATTCGCAGACCGTGCCCGCGCGTGGAGCAGATTTGATCGAAGCGATCCGCAACCTGGGCATTCAAGCCGAAAACCTATGAACATACCGTGGAGGTATTTATGAACTGTCAAAGAAAGGCGCAAAACAACCTGCGATGGTTGTTCTTTGCACTGGCGCTGCTCGCAGCAGGCTGGCTGTTCTTTATGCCAGCCAGTCCCAGCAAAGCGAGCTCGAACCGGCAGATCGCCCAGGAGGGCGAGCAAATCTTTCAAAAAAATTGCGTCGCCTGTCACACGATCGGTAAGGGCGATCTGGTCGGGCCGGATTTGCAGGGGGTTACGCAGCGTCGCGACCAGGCATGGCTGCTCGATTTCATCTCCCAACCGGATAAAGTATTGGCGGCCGGCGATGCGACTGCCCAGCAACTTTTGAACCAGTATAAAATCGCCATGCCCAACCTGGGACTTACCCAGGCGCAAGTGCAGTCTGTCCTGGCTTACCTGGAAAACCCGACCGCAAGCGGGGGCGCGGCTGCGAGCGTACTTACCGGAGGACAGCCCCAGATCGGCAAGGCGCTATTTTCTGGCCAGACTGCTTTCACAAATGGCGGCACACATTGTATTGCCTGTCACAGTACTGCGGGGTTGAACGCCATCGGCGGCGGCAGCTTGGGTCCGGATCTAACACACGTCAACACGCGCCTGGGCGCCGCCGGGCTCAGCAGCGCTCTGGTTGGGTTGCCTTTCCCCACCATGCAGGGCGTGTTTGTCAACCACCCACTAACCGCACAAGAGCAGGCCGACCTGTTCGCTTATTTTCAGGAAGTCGACCAGCAACCCGCCCAGGTTTCCGCTCTGAATTCGAATATCGTCTTCGGTCTGGGCGCAGCGGGAGCATTGATCCTCTTTGGGATGATGTTGTTTTTCTGGCCTCGCCAGCGCCAGAGCATCTCTGCTCGCCTGCGAAAAACTGCTTAGTGGAAATGGGCCTTCTTTTTGGGATGAACAACCATCCAAGGGACGCTTTTTAAAAATAGCGCGGAGGACTCTAATGAAAAAATGGATCAAGGAAGTCGAATCGCCTAGCGAGCGTAAATGGGAAGAATTTTACCGTAACCGCTTCCAACACGACCGCCGGGTGCGCACCACACATGGCGTGAATTGCACGGGTAGTTGCTCCTGGGAGGTCTTTGTTAAAGACGGGATCGTCACCTGGGAACTGCAAGCCACCGACTACCCCGAGCTGGAAGAAGGCCTGCCGCCATATGAGCCGCGTGGCTGTCAGCGAGGCATCAGCTTTTCCTGGTATCTGTACAGCCCGTTACGAGTGAAATATCCCTATGCGCGCGGCGCGCTGCTCGACCTGTGGCGCGACCTGCGATCACGCATCGATGACCCGGTTGAATGTTGGCGCATTATTGCGGAGAACATCCACCTGGGGAACCGCTATAAGCGCCAGCGCGGCAAGGGCGGCTTCCGGCGCATCTCCTGGGAGGAAAGCCTGGAGATCATCGCCGCATCGGTCATTTATACGGTCAAAAAGCATGGTCCAGACCGGGTGAACGGTTTCTCGCCGATTCCGGCCATGTCCCAGGTCAGCTATGCAGCCGGCAGCCGCTTTTTGAGCCTGTTGGGCGGTGTGGTGATGAGCTTCTACGACTGGTATTGCGATCTACCACCTGCTAGCCCGGAGATCTGGGGCGAACAAACCGATGTGCACGAGTCGGCGGACTGGTATAACGCTCGCTTCATCGCCGTGATGGGAGCCAACCTGAATATGACCCGCACGCCCGATACGCACTTTATTTCTGAGGTGCGTCACGCCGGAGCGAAACTGACCGTCTTCTCGCCCGATTTTTCTCAGGTGGCAAAATACGCCGATTATTGGATACCGGTGCACGCGGGGCAAGACACCGCCTTCTGGATGGCGGTCAACCACGTCTTGCTGACCGAGTTTTACGTGCAACGCCAGACGCCTTATTTTATGAGCTACCTCAAACAATATACGGATATGCCATTCCTGGTGGAAATCAGGGATGGTCATCCCCAGCGCTGCGTACGCGCCAACCGGATCGCCCCCTATGAGGATGTCGAAAACGGCGATTGGAAGTTGTTGGTTTGGGATGAAAATTCTGGCCGGCCGCGCATGCCCAAAGGCACAATCGGCTACCGCTGGGCCAAGCAAGATGCGGGCAAGTGGAACCTGGAGTTGAAGGATGGTCTGAGCGACGAGCCGCTCTCGCCGGAGCTCAGTTTCTTCGATCAGCATGAGGCCGTCCTACAAGTTGCCTTCGACGATTTTGGCGGCGATCAAGAACTGCAACGCGGCGTGCCAGTCCGCTATCTGGAAATCGGAGGCCAGCGCACCGCCGTGACCACGATCTTCGACCTGGTGATGGCTCAATTTGGCGTAGGGCGAGGCCTGGAAGGCGCTTATCCACAGGGATATGACGAGATCGCGCCCTACACGCCTGCCTGGCAAGAGCAGTACACAGGCATCCATAGCGACACGCTGCTGCGTTTTGCGCGCGAATGGGGGAGCAACGCCGAGAAAACGCACGGCAAGAACCTGGTGATCATCGGGGCAGGTGCAAATCACTGGTATCACAATAACCTGCTCTATCGCTCGGCGATCGTCGCCCTGATGCTCACCGGCAGCGTGGGGGTAAATGGCGGCGGCCTGGCCCACTACGTTGGGCAGGAAAAATTAGTCAGCCAGGCTTCCTGGGGCGCAATCGCCTTCGCCGCCGATTGGGGCATGGCTCCCCGCCACCAAAATACACCCTCCTTCCACTACGTGCACTCCGACCAATGGCGTTACGAACGCGGTTTTTCAGCGTATGATCGTTTTCCGCTGCAAGCCCAGGCCCAGGTATCCAGCGAGCATACCATCGATCACCAGGCGCGCGCCGTGCGGCGCGGCTGGCTGCCATTTTTCCCTCAATTCGACCGCAGCTCGCTGGATGTCGTGCGCGCGGCGCAGTCGCAAGGCGCCCAAAATGACGCCCAGATCATCCAATTTGTGGTGGACCAACTGGCGCAGGGCAAACTGCATTTTTCGGTAGAAAACCCTGACGCACCCGAAAACTGGCCGCGCGTGTGGTTCATCTGGCGCGGCAACGCCATCGGCACCAGCGCCAAGGGGCACGAATATTTTCTCAAGCATTACCTGGGCACACACACAAACGCCATCGCCCCTGAAATGGCCGAAGGCTACGTTAATGAGGTGGGCTATATTCCCGAAGCCCCGACCGGCAAGATGGACCTGGTGGTCGATCTGAACTTCCGCATGGACACCTCGGCGCTATACTCGGATATTGTACTGCCGGCGGCTACCTGGTACGAGAAAGATGATTTGAATACCACCGACCTGCATTCATTTATCAATCCGATGCAAGCGGCGGTCGCTCCAGCATGGGAATCGAAGAGCGATTGGGAAATCTATAAGGCAATCGCCAAGAAGGTCAGCGAGCTTGCGCTCAACCATATCCCTGAACCGGTGAAAGATGTCGTCATGCTGCCCTTGCAGCACGATACACCGGATGAATTGGCCCAACCAGAAATATGCGATTGGAAAACCGGAGCAGTCGAACCGATCCCCGGGGTCAGCATGCCGAAATTCCGCGTGGTTGAACGCGATTATGTCAACCTGTACGAACGCATGGTCAGCCTGGGGCGCGGAGTTGAAAAGAATGGCGTCAATGCGCACGGCTTGACGATCCCGGTGGAAAAAGAATACCAGGACTTGCAAGAACGCCAGCCGCGCCAATATGGCCACAACGGCACGGCGGCGGTCTTTCCCTCGCTCTATGAGGCGCGCCAGGTTGCCGACGCCATCCTCTACCTGGATCCCTGCTCGAATGGCGAGCTGGCGCACCGGGCATTTGAAGTCGAAGAACACAAGACCGGATTGCAATTGACCGACCTGGCCAGTGGGTTGCGCGATACACGCTACAGCTTTGCCGATATCGTTGCGCAGCCCCGGCGGGTGCTCACCACCCCCACCTGGTCTGCCATCGTCAACCAGGGACGCGCTTACTCCCCCTTCACGATTAACGTCGACCGTCTTGTGCCCTGGCGCACCCTCACCGGCCGGCAACATTTTTACCTGGATCATGAAAACTACCTGTTCTGGGGCGAACATCTGCCCACATACAAGCCGCGCCCCGACCATACCATGCTGGATGAAACTCAAAAGAGCCTGGCAGAGGCCCAGGGAAGGATGTTGAGCTATATCACGCCGCACGGCAAATGGAGCATTCACTCAACCTATTCTGACAACATCCGCATGATGACATTGTCACGCGGCGGCTACCCGGTCTGGCTAAACGACAAAGACGCCGCTGAGATGGGCATTCACGATAATGATTGGGTAGAACTATACAACGATAACGGCGTGTTTGTTCAGCGAGCGATTGTCTCAGCTCGCATTCCGCAGGGCACGGTCTTTGTCTACCACGCTACCGAACGCACGATCGGCATTCCGAAATCGCCGCTGCGAAAAAAGCGCGCCGGGATGAATAATTCGCTCACCCGGGCCCGCCTGAAACCGGTTCTGATGTCCGGCGGTTATGCACAATTCACCTATGCTTTCAACTACTGGGGTCCGACCGGCGTCAACCGCGACACGTTCGTTTTTGTGCGCCGGATCGAGAAACCCGATTTTTAAAGGAGCAACCTGATGAAAGTACGCGCACACATGAGCATGCTATTTCACCTGGATAAGTGCATTGGTTGCCATACCTGTTCGATTGCCTGCAAGAACCTGTGGACGGATCGTAAGGGCGCAGAATATATGTGGTGGAACAATGTGGAGACTCGCCCAGGGACAGGTTACCCAACCCAATGGGAAAATCAGCAGCACTACAACGGCGGATGGGAGCGCAAGCAAAACAAGCTAAGCTTGCGCCTGCATTCCAGGCTCAAAGGGCTGGCGAACCTGTTCTTCAACCCATCCCTGCCAACACTGGAAGATTACTATGAACCTTTCACCTTCCGTTATCAGGATCTCTTCAACGCCCCGGCGGGAGACGACCAACCTACCGCTATCCCCATCTCGCAAATCACCGGCCAGCCGCTCGAAATCGAAAGTGGGCCGAACTGGGATGACGACCTGGGCGGCTCGAACGTCTACGCCCGCAACGATCCGAGCATGGAGGGCGTTCCGCAGGAAGTGCGCGCACAGATGGAGGAGCTCGAGCGGGTGGTCTTCAACTATCTACCGCGCATTTGTAACCACTGCCTCAACCCGGCCTGCGTGGCCGCCTGCCCTTCTGGGGCCATTTACAAGCGCGGCGAAGATGGGATTGTGTTGGTCAACGAGAATAAATGCCGCGCCTGGCGTATGTGCGTGGCGGCCTGCCCTTACAAAAAGGTGTTCTACAACTGGTCCACCGGTAAATCCGAAAAATGCATCCTATGTTTCCCGCGCCTGGAAACCGGTCAGGCCCCCGCTTGCGCCCATTCCTGCGTCGGGCGCATCCGTTACATGGGCGTATTGCTTTACGACGCCGATCGCATTCCCGACGCTGCCAGGGTGGATGATCACGAGCTCGTGGCAGCCCATAACGCAGTGATTTTGGACCCACACGATCCACAGGTGATCGAGGCCGCCAGGGAAAACGGGATTGACGATGGCTGGTTGGAAGCCGCGCGGAAATCGCCGGTGTATCAATTTATCAAAGAGTGGGGGTTGGCTCTGCCGCTGCACCCCGAATTTCGTACCATGGCAATGATGTATTACATCCCCCCGCTATCGCCGGTAGTCAGCGTGATCGAAGAAGAGCTCTTCCGGCTTGACCTGGAAGAAGGCCCGATGGCGCATGATTTCGAACTTTTCAACCGGCTGGAGGCCGCACGGCTGCCCATTCGCTATTTGGCGAACCTGTTCAGCGCCGGAAACGAAGCGCTGATCGAGCAATCCCTGCGCAAGATGCTGGCCGTGCGCACCTATATGCGGCATAAGACGGTTGAGGGTCAGGTGACCGCCCAAACACTGCAGTTATTGGCCGAGGCGGGTTTAAGCCAGGAGCAAGCAGAAGCCATTTATCGGATGACCACGCAACCCACGCTTACAGAGCGTTTCGTGCTGCCGCCCTACCATCGCGAAATGTCAGTCGAAAGTTGGAAGGACCCACTGGCGCATAAGGGCGAGGCCGGCCTGGGATATATGCAGATGGCAAAGCGAGGTGAATGATGAGCGAGTCTGAGAACGGCGCTTACCGGGTACTGGCAGACGCGCTGTACTATCCATTTCCTGGGTTATTGGCGAGCCTGGAGGCGGGCGCGCCAACGATCCCCCAGGGTCCGGGACGCAAGGCATTCCAATCTTTTATTGAGGCCGTGCGGGGGTTGACCTTAGAAGAATGGGAAGAATTGTATACTCGCACCCTGGACCTGAGCCCTGCAGTAGCGCCGTATCTGGGTTATCAACTTTGGGGAGACGGTTACCCGCGGGGCGTCTTCATGGCGGCCTTGAACCGGGCTTATCTGGCAGCAGGGCTCGAAGTGGACGGAGAGCTTCCGGACCACCTGGGCGTCGTTCTCAATTTCCTGGATACCGGCGCGCCGCCGCCGCCCGAGCTGGTCGAAGCCTTCGAACCGGCCATCAATAAAATGCTCGCCACCTTACAAAAAAGCGAGGCAGGCAATCCTTACACTGACTTGTTGGAAGCTGCGGCGAAAACGGTCAATCTCAAACCGGTTGAATTCGCAGCGAGTTGATTGGAGAGACCTATGGACTGGAATATGATCTTGTTCGTAATCTTCCCCTATGTGGCCATCATCCTGGCCAGCGTGGTCACCGTTTACCGGTCGATCTACAGACCGTTTTCGGTCTCCAGCCTGTCCTCTCAGCTATTAGAAAACAAGAAATTGTACTGGGGATCGATCTCTTTTCACTGGGGCATCGTGCTGATCTTGCTGATGCACTTGTTGGCAGTATTTTTCCCACGTACGATTGTCTTATGGAATGCGGTCCCTTTACGGCTATATTTGCTGGAATTCACAGGCCTGGCGCTGGGGCTATGGTGCCTGGGCGGGCTGCTGGTCTTATTCTGGCGCCGCCTGAGCAGCCGGCGGGTGTGGATGGTGACGACGCCCATGGATCTGGTTGTGCTGTTATTGGTACTGCTATCGGTTATTACCGGCGTGATGGTGGCAACCACGTATCGGTTCGGCTCCTATTGGTTCACAGGTGTATTTACGCCCTACCTGGCTTCCCTGTTCGTCTTGCAGCCGAGGCCCGAGCTGGTATCATCGCTCCCCTGGCTGATTAAAATCCACCTGCTGAACTTTTTTGTATTGCTGATCATTTTCCCCTTCAGCCGCCTGGTGCATATTATTACCTACCCGCTTGGTTACTTGCTGCGCCCCTGGCAGTTAGTGATCTGGCAACGAAACAAGACGACCACGGATGGATAAATATGAAAACAATCAAAGGCACACCAACCCAGGGATTAATCGGCGCGACGCTAGGTTTCTTTGCCGGCTTTGCCGCAGTATCACTCTTTGGCCCAACCGCCAGCAGGTTCAATGAAGTCTTGCATCTTGACCCAGTCCTGGTGGCGCTACTGATCGCTATCCCTTCACTTTCAGGTTCCTTGCTGCGGATTCCCTTTGGCGCCTGGGTTGATTCAAGCGGCGGCCGCAAGCCATTTTTGATCCTGCTTTGGCTTTCCGTCGCGGGCATGGCCGGTTTACTAAGTGTGGTTTATTTCATGTATCCCAAAAACCTGAACGCCTCTGTATATCCGCTGCTACTATTCTTAGGTTGTTTATCTGGCTGCGGGATTGCTACTTTCTCGGTTGGAATTGGGCAGGTTTCATACTGGTTCCCACAATCTCGCCAGGGGGCGGCGCTCGGCGCCTATGCCGGGTTGGGCAACCTTGCGCCTGGTTTATTCTCTTTTCTATTACCGGTGGTTTTAGGCGGCTGGGGGTTGGCCGGCGCTTACCTGGCATGGTTCTTATTCTTGCTAGCAGGTACGCTGACCTACCAATTCATTGGACGGAATTCCCCATATTTTCAATTGAAACAACAAGGCTTATCGGACGAGGCCGCTCGCGCCCGCGCCGGAGAATTGGGCCAACAAATATTTCCGCGTGGAAACGCCCGCCAAAGCCTGGTGAATGCAGCAAAAATCTGGCAGACCTGGCTGTTGGTGGCAATCTACTTTACGACCTTTGGCGGATTTATCGCCATGACCGCCTGGCTGCCAACCTATTGGAAGGAGTACTACCACGCGGCCGCGATCACCGCCGGGAGCCTGACCGCGCTCTATTCATTGACAGCGTCTGTCATGCGCGTCATTGGCGGAAATCTTTCCGACCGCCTGGGCGGAGAACGAACCGCAATTCTGGCCCTGACAGTCACCCTGGCGGGGGCGGCGATGATGAGTTTTTCACATTTATTTGGGCTTAGCTTGCTGGGCATCGTATGCATGGCCATCGGCATGGGCGTAGCCAATGCGGCGGTGTTCAAGCTCATGCCGCAATACGTGCCGCAAGCTGTGGGCGGGGCCGCCGGTTGGATCGGCGGATTGGGCGCCTTTGGCGGTTTTGCCATCCCTCCAATCTTAGGAATGTTTATTCGCGCCCAAGGCGCTACGGGGTACGCCAGCGGCTTTATCACATTTGTCTTGTTGAACGTGCTTGCGCTTGGAATGGCCTTTCTATTAAGGAAGGACCATCAGCTCAAGGCGAAAGCGGGATCCACACTCACCACTAACGCCCACTGAAACAAGCCCCCGGATCGACTGCGCCATGATGGAATATTAAAACGTGGCAAGGCTAACGCGGGGGCAGGATGCCGAGGCGGACTGCATAGGCGACGGCGTCCCAACGCGAATGAACGCCGAGCTTGGCGTAAATGTTGATCGTATGACGCTTGGTCGTCGCATAAGAGATGCACAAGCGCGCCGCGATCTCGTCGAGGCTAATCGATTCGGCCAGCAATTTTAAAACCTCGACCTCGCGTGGGGTCAGCCGCTCAACTTGTACCTGCTCTGGAGCTGGAGCGAGATCAACTGCCGGATCATTTTTCCTCAAACGGGGCCCCGACACGCCGGCGTCGGTCTGAGGAAATGCCGCCAGGATGCGCCGAACGGTTTGCGAGACCGAGCTATCTTGGGCGATCTGGTAGAGCAAATTCTGCATCTTGGAGCCCAGATCAACAAAGGCCTGGATCGTCCCGCCTTTTCTCGCTAATTTAACTGCCTGGAGCAGGGATTCGCGTGCGGCGGCGATATCGCCGAGCGCCAGGCGCGCCAGGGAGCGCATTGCCAGGACTTCGATCTGCGTACGGATATTGCAGGTTTTCTCGGCCAGCTCAGCCATCGTATTCAAAACCCACAGGGCTAACTGGACATCCTCTGCGTTCTCGCTGGCGATCAGGATGCGCGCCCGGGTCATCTGCGGCCCTTCAACGCCGGGCAAAGAGGGTATGGCAACTGGAGGAAAAGCGTAGTTTTGGGCCCAGCGTTGGGCCGCTTCTTTATCTCCTTGTTGCAGCATCAGCCGGGCGCGTGCGGCTGCCGTCTCCATTTCTTCGTGACCAAACAATTCGATGTTGGATCTGCTCAACTGCTCGATCGTGGATAGCGCTTCTTCTGATCTCCCTTGCGCCTGGAGGGTCAACGCCAGGCCGATCATCCCGTTTCGGTAGCTTGATAACAAACTTGGAAAATACAGCTTGAAAATTCCCCGGTAGTGCGCCTCGGCCAGACCCAACTCGCCCTTTGAATAATACGAGAGA
>JAYRNN010000208.1:0-4185 GCA_041912175.1 Anaerolineales bacterium
AGATCCTACTCCCCCGCCAGAAGGGACCTGGAAGCCAATTCAACGCCGGGCCACCCCGCGCGATCTTGTCTTACGCCAGCTCTGGCAGAAAAAAGAACTGGAAGCGACGATTAACTGTCGCGCCAGGGCCGCTGAAATGAGTCTGCCTGGCGGGGTTAAAATCGTGACGGCTGAGTTTTCTTTTGACGGCTCGCGGCTTTCCTTCCTATACAGCACCGAAGCGGAAACAAAAATCGAGCTGCGCAACCTGCGCAGCGCGATGCAGCGCCTTTACCCCAAATCGATTGTGGAAATGCGCCAGATCGGACCACGCGATGTGGCTAAAATGTTGGGCGGGATGGGCGCATGTGGTATCGAGAACCGCTGCTGCTCGATGTTTTTGACGGAATTCAGTCCAATCTCGATCAAAATGGCGAAGGAGCAGGGCATTTCGCTCACACCTTCGGAAATTACCGGCATGTGCGGTCGCTTGCGTTGCTGCCTGGTCTATGAATACGAGCAATACGTGGAAGCCCGCAAGCAACTACCGAAGCGCGGTAAACGGGTGGTCACCCCATCTGGTGAAGGGAAAGTTGTGGATGTATATCCTTTGCGACAGGCTGTCGTGGTTCTTTTAGATAAAGGGGTGCAAGAGGAATTCCCGCATGAGAATGTCCAACCCTGGGAAGAATTAGAAAACTTGCGCAAGAAATCCCAAGAACCATGCGACAAGCATGAAGGTGGAGCGTGCGATTGTGGAAAAACGGCAGCCGGAATAACTGAGCCGGGCGCCGAATCAGACGCTTCCGAAGAAAAGAGCGTCCCAAATCGGGCTGCATCCGGGGCGACTTCTCGATCTGCAAGTACCCCAACACCAACCACCCCCCGCTCAAGCGATGGTTCGACTCGCCCCGCTAATAACAGTCAAAAGAAAAAGAAGAAAAAGTGATCCTGATGACAGAAACGCCCAGCGTTCAATCTCCCAATGCATTATCGATTGAAAAGGCTTCTACCGTGCTTGCCCCAGGCAACTGGGATACGCCGCAACGGATTTTAGTCATACTGGCGCACCCAGACGATCCTGAATTCTTTTGCGGCGCCACGTTGGCCCGTTGGAGCGCGGCCGGGCACGAAATTATCTATTGGCTTTTGACTTGCGGGGACAAAGGCACTGCCGACCGCAACATCACCTCTGATCAACTTTGTTCTATTCGCCATCAAGAGCAGCGCGCCGCTGCCGCTGTACTCGGGGTCCATGAAGTACACTTCCTTGGCTATCCAGACGGCTACCTTGTACCCGACCTGAGTCTCCGAAAAGAAATTACACGGATCATCCGCCAGGTGCGTCCCGACGTCCTGGTAACCTGCGATCCAACCAGCCTGTTCATGGGTGAAAACCGCTTGAATCATCCCGATCATCGCGCCGCGGGCCAGGCTGCTCTGGATGCGGTTTACCCTCCCGCCCGCGATTATCTTTATTTCCCGGAACTGCTCCAAGAAGAAAACCTCGAGCCACACGCTGTGCGCGAGGTGTGGGTCTCGGGCACACTTCAGCCGAACATACACATGGATGTCACCGATCTCTGGGAGACAAAGATCCGCGCTTTATACGAACATAAGAGCCAGATCGGCGACCCGCAAGCACTGGCAGAGCGCATGCGTAGTCGTTTGACCCCTGACAGCAGCCCGGAGCAACCGCGTTACGAGGAGAACTTTCGCCGTATCGTATTCGGTTAGGGGATATTTTGGTAGCTTGCGGTTGATAGGGTCACCCGAAAACCTATCCTCCTGTGCAGGAGAAAAAACGTGGATCTATTTGTTGAAGCGAAGGAATTATTTGACTATACCCGAACCCTGCGGCGGGATTTTCACCGTCACCCTGAATTAGGCTTCCAAGAGATACGCACGGCAGGAATTGTAGCTCGCGAGCTAGCCGGGCTTGGTCTGGAGATTCGGACTGGCATCGCCGAAACTGGGGTGGTGGCGCTGCTGGAAGGCGAGAAACCAGGTCCAGCAGTGTTGCTGCGGTTCGATATGGACGCCTTGCCCATCCAGGAACAGACAGAGGCCGAATATACCTCCATAAATGCTGGAATGATGCATGCCTGCGGGCATGATGGGCATACCGCCATCGGCCTGACGGTAGCGCGGTTGTTGAACAACCACCGCGCAGAGCTGACCGGGACGGTTAAGCTGGTCTTCCAGCCTGCCGAAGAGGGGTTGGGCGGCGCCCAGCGCATGCTCGAGGAGGGTGTGCTTGAGAACCCTCGTCCTCAGGTATGCCTGGCCTTACACCTTTGGAATGAACGCCCGCTCGGGTGGGTAGGCGTAAATAGCGGGCCTACGATGGCGGCCTCGGAAATATTCAAGATCAGCCTGATCGGGAAAGGGGGCCATGGCGCGGTGCCCAACTTGACGGTTGATCCGGTGGCGGCGGCTGGGCAGATCATCAGCGCTCTGCAGAGTATTGTTGCGCGGAATATCTCACCCATTCAGTCGGCGGTGATCAGCGTCACCACGGTCCACGCCGGGGATGCCTTTAACGTCATCCCATCGACGGCCACCCTGCAAGGCACAATCCGTACCTTCGAGCCGGAAGTGCGCGCCAGGGTGTTAGAACGCTTCAACCAGGTGGTGCAAGGCGTCTCGCAAGCCATGAGCTGTCAGGCTGAAGTCGAAATTCAGTCTATTACTCCGGCAGTAATCAATGATCCACGCATCGCCGTGCGGGTCCAGGCTGTTGCGATGCGCGTTTTGCCTGGCTGCACGATCGCCGATGCTTATCAAACGATGGGTTCGGAAGATATGGCCTTCATGATGCAGGACATCCCGGGCTGCTATTTTTTCATCGGCTCAGCCAACCCCGAGAAAGGCCTGGATGCAGCACACCACCACCCGCGCTTTGACTTCGACGAGCAGGCGTTGACAAAAGCAGCTGCCCTGATGGCGGCTGCGGCCATGGAATTTTTAGGTTCGTCCGAGGTCTAACTTCCGTAACGGTCAAAGAATAGGCTAGCTGTTAGCACAACCCAGATATCATAGAAAAGTAAAAATGCGATTGTCAGGTTCGAAATCGTGAAAAAGCGCCTCACACAGAGGGTGGCTTTTCCATCTGGTGCGAAAAGTGTTTGTTGGCGGCTTAAGGTATTGATCGCTGCAAACACCGAGAACAAGAAGGGAATATACAGGCCGTATACGAAACGTCGCCCGCTGGCAATCGGGTTATACCAGGCGAAAGCAGTTAAGTAACCAAGGAAAAACAGCACGGTAAAGGCGATCACATACGGGTATTTCTTGGCGGTTCGCAGGCTATTTTTGTAGTCTGCTAATAAAGCCAATAAGAAAATCCATGCATAAGCCATTTGGTAATTGAGTACGCTGAACTGCCAGCCAATCATCCTCAGGACCCCGTACATGCCATTCGCTAGACGATTGAAAGCCTGCTGGAAGGTATGCTCTCGGATATATTTTTGCAGACTGGGAATTTGATCGACGGGTAAATCGGTAGGCACGCCATCGGCAAAGTGATACCTGGCCTCGCCTTGATAAGCCTGCTCCATTTCATCGTACCATATATAAACTGCCGTATTGACGTTATAAAAATAGCTCCCAAAACGTTGTTTCATTTGGCTGATATAGGGGAAAATGACCACGATAAAAACCATCATCACGAGCGCCAAATCTCCAAAGTGACGGGCGGATTGATGAAGGCTTGCCTGATCCTTGGAGCGGGCCATTTTCACGAAATCAGCGAGTTCTTTGATGCTAAAAATCCCCACGAATAAAAGCACGCTGGGCAAAATCGTGCCTTTCGTGAGATATCCCAACCCAGCCACAAAGCCAGTCGCAAGCGCCAGCAGCCAACCTGGTTTGATGATCATCTGGATCATGAGCACAAAACTAAGGAATGAGATGAAATAGAAGCTGATCTCGGTCTGGATATACGGGGCTTTGAAAACGTACAAGGAGAATGACACGATTAAGAGGAGCAGCGTAGCTTGAAAAAAAGAAAGGTACCTCAGGAATATCAAAAACAGGAAAATCATTAGCGCCAACGAGAGAATAATATTAAGACGCTTTCCCTGCTCGAATAATTGTGTGTCACTCATTTGCGGTTTATAGAAGAATGCCTGCAAAAACGGATATCCCGGCATGCGGTTTTGATCGCCGGTATAATGAAAATTTCGCTCCCGAGCAGTCTTAATG
>JAYRNN010000209.1:0-55375 GCA_041912175.1 Anaerolineales bacterium
AAAGGGCATCCCCAGAAATACGCACTTTCTTGTGAATCGCGATCGGCGGTAGATTGGGCTGCCTATTGGGGGACCGAGATCAGTGAAAAGAAATTCTTAACGAATTTACCACGTTCTGATAATCCGGATAAAGGGTTCGTTGGCCAACCAGGCGATTCCCTGGGAAATCTTCCCCCAGAGTCTTATGGCGTCCATGCAGGGCCTGTGGCGGAGTTGCTACGCGAATTTGGCATACCGGCAGAGGCGAAGATAGAGATCCCATGGGAAACTGTGCAAATGGAACTGGCTGTTGGCCGGCCAGTGATTGTATGGGTGATCGGTCAAATGTGGAAAGGGAGGCCCGTTCGATATACGGCTTCCGATGGCGAAACATCCACGGTCGCCCGGTATGAGCATACGATGATCCTGGTTGGTTATACACCATCCTTCGTCATCGCGATTGACCCGGCCAATGGCGCTGAGGCATCTTATCCGCTATCTGCTTTTCTGACTTCATGGGACGTATTGGGTCGCATGGCGATTATCGGAGGCAATGAATGGGAATCTGCTGCGAATGAAGATGATGTGGTCGTTGCTCCATCGCCGATACCGGCATCAGTACCGCCAGGGTCTTCAGCAGCCGCTACGGCGGAGGATGCCCCAAGAATTTATACTGTACGTCGAGGCGAGTACCTGACCGGTATCGCCAAGAAACTTAGCATCAACTGGCGTAAGTTAGCCAGGTTGAACCATCTCGACGCCCCTTATATTTTGTATACAGGCCAAAAAATCCAATTGCCATAAGCCTGTTAAATAAAATGCTGTGGATGTTTTGATCCACAGCATTTGGTTATCTCTTACCAGCCTGCTGATAAGCGCTGAATATGCCGTTCTGGCAGCCCGACATTAAGCATGCGCGCCTGCACGGATGCAATATCATAGGCTATTCTGCGGTAATGCCAGGTATTATCTTCTGATTCATAGATAGCATATGCCGCACGTGGATCGCGATCACGAGGTTGGCCGACGGAGCCCGGGTTGACGATCGACCGCCATTTCAGCTTAATCATCGTATTGGGTTCAGGGATTTCGAGTTGGGTTGAATATTCCTTGCCGTCCAGGCTGTAGATTACAGGTAAGTGAGTATGCCCCACGAAGCAATAAGGAGTCTCAAAATAGTCAAAATTGTACGAAGCAGTCCGAGTATCCAGTAAATATTCCCAAACAGGATATCGTGGACTACCGTGTGACAGGGTTACTTCATTCACCTGGAGCTTTTCGGGTAGTGAGCGTAGAAAAATGGCGCTGCTGTCGGTGAGCGTTTTCTGGGTCCAATGGACTGCCTGGCGCGCTTCGGGATTGAATGCCCCAGTATCAATTTGATTCAACGCGGCGGCGTCGTGGTTGCCGAGAAGACAGAGCAGGTTAGGTAATTGACGTACTAGCTCAATGACTTCATTTGGATCTGGGCCATAACCGACCAGATCACCCAGGCACCAGGCAGCATCGATCTCCCCAGCATCTTTTATCACTGTCTCGAGAGCGGTCAAGTTAGCATGAATATCGGAAATGATCAAAATGTGCATGATCACCTTATTTTACCGCAGTCCACACTTGATAAAGGCCAGATTTAGCGTTCTCGCCATCGGAATAAAAGGTCTCCTGGATTTCGAAGTGGCTGGCAGCCGCCAATTCGGAGAGTTCACTCTCGTCAAACAAGTGAACATAGCGAAACCCCCTGCCTCCATACCGCCAATCCAGGAGATAGTCTCCAGGGTCAAGCAGCGAATCATCCATGTCGACAAGAGCCCATGGTTGGATGCGCGCTTGAAGCTTCGGATTGCTCTGAAATTGCCATTCGGAGTGAATAAACTGCCCATATGGAGAAAGTAGCGAGTGGATTTTCTCAAACAGCTTCAGGCGTAATTCGCGTCCGGGGATATGATGCAAGACCGCGAAAGCCAGAACCTGCTCAAAAGAGCTGACTTTGGGTCCAGACATCGACATGGTGATTTCTTGTAGAAGAATTTGATCCCAATCTTGGGAAGTGAGATCAGCCCGTAAAAAAAGGGGGGGTGGATATCCTTCGACAACAGATCTTTGTCGGGCGATTTGCAGCAACTCTGAGCTGCTATCGATGCCGAAATAATATCCCATGAACCTATGATGGACCAATGTGCGCCAGAGCTCACCATTACCACAACCTAAATCAAGGATTGAAGTTTGATTAGGAATCCGTTCCAGAATACGTCGTACGCCTGGTTGGATGCGTTGCCTGGTTTGGGAAAATTGGAGTGCGAAGGTCTGGTAAAATTGGCGGTTAAGGGCGATCAATCGATCACACGATTCTGGGTCCATAGCTGGTATTATAGCTTGAAAAATAAGTCGGCTTAATTTAATAATGAGATCTGCGATGAAATTGGAAATGGTGTAGAACGGTGAGCTCGTATGAACTACGAAATCGATGATCAAACCTGGCAAAAAAATCGCCAGTATACCGCTGAGAAAATGGCTTTAGCCAAGCAGGCGTTATCCGAGGTCCGGCGTGGTCGTGAGGTTACGGATGTCATCCGTAAATACCCACTTCCTGGAGGCGGGCATATGGGAAAGCACTTATTGGTTGCAGCGTACCGCGAGCTCGTCGAAAGCGGGGAGTGGGCGCCAGATGCTACGCTTCTGGCGCGCATTCGGATGAAGCCGGTGCGCACACTTTATGGTGTGACTACAGTAACAGTTTTAACAAAACCTTATCCGTGTCCGGGTAAATGTATTTTTTGCCCCACCGACGTGCGTATGCCTAAAAGTTATTTGCCCGATGAACCAGGGGCGCGGCGCGGATTGCAACATGATTTTGATCCCTATGGACAAGTCGCCGGGCGTCTCGAAGCGCTGCAAGCCATTGGTCATCCGTCAGATAAGATCGAGTTGCTTATTTTGGGAGGCACCTGGAGCGCTTACCGGCGTGACTATCAGGAATGGTTCGTCCAACGCTGCCTGGACGCGATGAACGGCTTCGATTCTCAGTCGTTAGATGACGCTCAATCCCACAATGAATCTGCCATTCATCGTAATGTGGGTCTGGTGATCGAGACACGCCCAGATCATGTTGATATAAATGAGTTAGCCTGGTTGCGGAGGTTGGGAGTTACCAAAGTACAATTAGGGGCGCAAAGCCTGGACAACCGAATACTGGAACTAAATCTGCGCGGCCATACCGCAGAGGAGACGCGCCGAGCGGTGGCTCTCTTACGCGCGGGAGGGTTTAAAATTGTGCTTCATTGGATGCCCAATCTATTAGGAGCTACACTTGAATCGGATCGCCAGGATTTTGCCCGGGTCTGGGAGGATTGCTGTCCCGATGAAATAAAAATCTATCCAAATCAGCTATTAGAAAACACCGAGCTATATCAATTTTGGCTGCAGGGTGAATATCGTCCCTATTCAACGCAGGACTTGATTCAACTGATTGCGGATATCAAACCTACCATTCCCCGTTACTGTCGGGTCAATCGTGTGATCCGTGATATTCCGTCCACCAATGTAGTTGAGGGCAATAAACGCACCAGCCTACGCCAGGACGTTGCCCAGGAGTTACAGCGCCGCGGTAAGACCTGCCAATGCATCCGTTGCCGTGAAATTCGTGAACAATCCATGGATAACAACTCGTTGCAGCTTGATGACCTGGTTTATTCGGCAGGCGGCGCCGAAGAGCATTTTCTCTCTTTGGTCACCCCTGATGACCGCCTGGCAGGGTTCCTGCGCCTCTCATTGCCTGGTGTGAATTCGCCGGATAGCGGAATGGCCGATTTAAAGGGCGCTGCCATCATCCGCGAGGTTCATGTGTATGGCCAGTCCCTTCCGGTGGGCGCAGAAGAAATCGGAGCCGCCCAACATGCCGGCTTGGGTACACTCTTGTTGGAGAAAGCTGGGCAACTTGCGCGCCAGCGTGGATATGCCCGTCTAGCAGTGATCTCAGCAATTGGCGCCCGCCAATATTACATCAAGCGTGGATTCAAGCGCGGCGACCTGTATTTGATCAATGGTTGAACATTTCATTGGTCTATTCTGGTTGTTTATAAAAGTTAACCTGCTCACTACTTCTGGGCCTGCCTCAGTCGGGCTCTTGTATAAAGAGGCGGTTGGGAAATTAATGACCGAGACCCAATTCGTTGAAGCAGTGGGTTTTTCCCAATTTCTTCCTGGCAGCGACGCGCTCCAACTCGCGATGTTTATTGGTTACAATGTTGGAGGGGTGCTTGGGGCATTTGCTGCGTTGCTGGGTTCTGTTTTGCCTCCAACGCTGATCATGTTGGGGGTTGTGGTGATCTTGCAGCGCTTACGGAATGAAGCCTGGATTGGAAGCTTCGTGCGAGGCTTAGCTCCGGCCGTAGCTGCCTTAATGGTTTTAGTTGCCTGGAAACTCTTTAATAGCAGTAATGACCCAATCGCCTGGACCACAGTTATCATTGCGGGTTTAAGTTTTCTGGCGCTGCGTCTCAAGGTGCCTTCTCCGCTTGTGCTGCTGGGTGCTGGGATTATCGGGATCATCTTCTTGCGATGAGCGAGCTACAAAATCTACCAGAATCTCCTGAATTGGAAAAACCCGAGCCGGCTGGATTGCTAGATGGCAAATCGGGTATGCAAAAGTGGTTTACGCTATTTTGGCTATTTATTAAAGTCAATGTGCTGACCACTTCAGGGCCTGCGTCTGTCGGACTGCTATACAAAGAGGCGGTCGGGACGCTCATGACTGAAAGTGAATTTGTCGAAGCGGTTGGTTTCTCAAGCGTTGTACCTGGCAGTGAGGCGATGAAGCTGGCGATGTTTGTAGGGTACGCGGCTGGAGGAGTTTCGGGGGCGACTGCTGCATTATTAGGCGCGATACTGCCTCCGACAATCATGATGTTGATCATAGTGGCAATTTTGCAGCGCGTGCATAACGAAGCCTGGGTAGGACGTTTTGTGCATGGTTTGGTGCCGGCGGTTGCAGTCTTAATTGTGGTGGTTGCATGGGAAATCTTCTCGGGCAACGGTAACCGGATGAAGACGACAACGGTAATCATCGCGATCCTCAGCCTGGCGGCGTTATTGCTTGATGCGCCTGCCCCTATCGTCTTGCTCGGAGCTGGAGTTCTAGGGATCATATTGTTCCGATGAATCAAAATAATTTTTCAATCCTACTTTGCACGAACGGCCACGAATCCACAAAACCGGCTTTAGAATATGGAAGCTGGCTGGCAGGAATATTGGACAAACCCGTTACTTTGTTGGGTTTGAATGAAGATCAAACATTCAAGTCACAATTAAATGGATTAGTAGAATCGGCTGCGCTCCAATTAAGCCAGAAAAATATCCAGTTTGATCAGAGGGTGGAAGATGGACCTGGCGCGGATGGGATTGCGCGGGCAGCCCAATCGGGCCATTATCTAACTGTCGTTGGCCCATTAGGTCGGCCGGTCTGGCAGCGCGTTGTCCATGGGCGCTCATTCCGTCGTTTACTAGCCATGATTAAGACACCCATCCTATATGTGCCTCGGTTTCGTCTGCCACTGAAACGTATGCTGATCTGTACAGGCGGATTGGGATATGCGCTTAGCCTGGAACGCCTGAGTTTACAGATAGCTAAGGCTGCGGGATGTGATATTACATTATTCCATGTGATTGAACCCATCAACCTGGATTATCCGACTGCCTCGGAAATTCAACATCATCCTGACGATATCTTGGAAACTGACACGCCTCAGGCGCACAATCTAAACCAGGCGCTGATGGAAATAAGTTCGGCAGGTCTCGCGAGCGAGTTGAAAGTTCGGCACGGAAGTATTGTCCATGAAATCCTTAAGGAAATACATGTGGGCGATTACGGATTCATTGGATTAGGATCTCCATACAGCACCAAAAGCTTACGCCATTTATACACGCCCAATGTCACGGCTGAAGTTGCAGAATCGATCCAAACACCGGTGCTATCTGTCCGCGTGGGTCAAGATTTTGTGCGATCCTGATTGAACCACACGCTGATTTCTTAGGGCGACATTAAATTAAGGTTAATCTTGACAGACTCGCAAACATGATTATAATGGAAACGGTTCCAATAATTCTTTTGAGGGTGTCTGGTTTTTCAGGATCATTAATTTCGCATAAAAGAAATGACTGATATGACCAATAAGCAACAGTTTTGGGCTTGAATTAAGGAATCACTGCGCCGCGGATTATTTACCCGTGGCGTTTTTGATTGACACCCTGTGGTGTAAATCGCTTGATCGTAAGAAAAATGGAGGTGAAAACGCAAAATCCCAGTTTAGCTATTCCAGTATGATTCGATACAAAATTTTTTCCCAATTCTTGGAGGATGGAAATATGAAGACCCGAAAATCACTTTGGTTGATGATCTCCCTGTTAGTGGTCATGTCTTTCGTCTTGGCAGCCTGCGGCGGTGGAGCCGCTACTACCCAGGCGCCGGCAGCCACTGAAGCGCCCGCAGCGGCAGCGCCAACCGAGGCGCCTGCAGCAGCAGCGCCAGCAGGAGAAGACTGCGGCGCCGGCGCTCCGATAATTCCGGGCGGATACCTTGAAAAAGCTTTGAATGGTGAATATAAGGGCACCACGGTTACCTTTGATGGCCCATTTGCCAGTGGTGATGATGTAAAATTCAATAACGCGGTTGCAGATTTCGAAGCCAAGTCCGGGATTAATATCGAGTACCAGGGCGGCAAAGATTTTGAATCGTCGATCGGCATCCGTGTGGATGGCGGAAGCGCGCCGGATATCGCCGATTTCCCGCAACCTGGTTTGTTGAACACCCAGGTTCGCAAGGGCAAAGTGATCGACGTCTCGACCTTCCTGCCGGAAGACTACTTGAAAGCACAGTACAAGCAGAGCTGGCTGGATATGGCCAAGATGGAAGCCCCCAGCGGCCCAATCACGGCCGGCATCTGGGCCCGCACCAATGGCAAGAGCCTGGTCTGGTATAACAAGAAAGCCTTCGATGCGGCTGGTTATACGATTCCGACAACCTGGGATGAAATGATGACGTTGACCCAGCAGATTGCCGATGATGGCGACACACCCTGGTGTGTCGGCATCGAATCCGGCGCTGCCACCGGTTGGCCTATGACCGATTGGATTGAAGAGGTCATGCTGCGCACCACCACGCCCGAAAACTATGATAAATGGGTCAATGGTGAGCTCAAGTTCGACTCACCAGAAGTCAACAACGCGATCGACATCATCACCAAGATCTGGTTCAATGACGCCTACGTGAAAGGCGGGCGCGCTGCCATCGCCACGACCGCTTTTGGCGATGCACCCAAGCCGATGTTCGAGAATCCCCCGAAGTGCTGGCTGCACAAGCAGGGCAACTTCATCACTACCTTCTTCCCAGAGGGGCTGAAGCCGGGCGTCGATTACGACTTCTTCTACCTGCCTGGGATTGATAAGCAGTATGGCGAGCCGGTCTTGATCGCCGGCGACATCTATGCTATGTTCAATGATCGGCCAGAAGTTCGTGCAGTTATGGAATACTTCACGCGTGCTGAGTCCTTGAAGTCCTGGTTGGGAGCTGGCGGCGCCATCTCACCGCACAATGACCAGTGCCTGAGCTGGTATGGTGACAATCCGATCGAGAAAAAGATTGCTGGGATGATTCGCAATGCCAATACCGTCCGCTTCGATGGTTCGGATTTAATGCCCGGCGCAGTCGGATCCGGCTCCTTCTGGAAAGAAATGACTGCTTTCGTCAGCGGCCAGATTGACCAGAAGACTGCCCTCCAGGAAATCGACGCCTCCTGGCCAAAATAAGTTTTCCCGATTCGGAAGCATACGGATGCACATAGATCGGAAATAATATAATGTAGAAGTAATCGAGAGGAGCCAGACAACAAGCATATTTTTGCTAGCTTGTCTTGCTCCTCTCTGATTATATACAATTCCTATAGTGTATTCTACTCGGTTTAGTGTAACCGAGCATGGTTCGCTTGCAATAAATCCACTTCAATACTGTCGTGATCACGATAGAAAGAAGGTCAGCATGGAAAGTTCAATGGAACAAAAGCCAAAAGGCGGGGGCGGTTTTTTTACTTGGCTGTTAACCAATCTTGGCCGGATTGCGATCTCGCTGGTCGTCCCGATTGGATTGTTCGTCATCTTGTGGCAGGGTTTTATATTCCTGCGCGATAGCAAGGCGCCGCAATTAATCCTGGTTTTAGTAGCGATTGTCTGGGGAGTGGGCGGCGTGGCTGCTTTGTTCTGGGTGACCAACTGGCTGGTAGAGAAATTGCCAAGTGAATGGACTCGACGAATCCAACCCTTTGTATTCGTCGGACCCGCGCTCGCCCTCCTGGCCTGGTACCTGTTTATCCCGGCGGTTCGCACACTAATTCTAAGCTTTCAGAACGATATTAGCACCCAGTGGGTTGGGCTGGCTAACTACCTTTATTCATTCACTGATCGGGTGATGTTGACTGCCTTTCGCAACAACGTTTTGTGGTTGGTTTTTGGCACCTTTTTCAGTGTCGCTCTTGGTTTGATCATCGCCGTGTTGGCAGATCGTAGCCGCTATGAAACGATTTATAAAGTGCTGATTTTCTTGCCGATGGCGATTTCTTTCGTCGGCGCAGGCGTGATCTGGAAGTTTATCTATGCTTATCCAGGCGAGGGTGTTGGCGTCCAACAAATAGGTTTGCTAAATGCGATTGTGGTCGGATTGGGCGGTAAAGCCCAACCCTGGTTAACCTTGCCTCCCTGGAATAACTTCTTCTTAATTGTGATTATGGTTTGGCTGCAAACCGGCTTTGCGATGGTGATAATCTCATCCGCCGTCAAAGGTATTCCGGCCGAATTGCTCGAGGCGGCGCGCGTGGATGGCGCAAGCGAATTAAAGATCTTCTTCAGTATCATCATCCCCAGCATTTCGGGTACACTGATCACAGTCACAACAACGATCGTCATTTTTAGCCTGAAATTGTTCGATGTGGTGTATGTCATGACCGGCGGCAATTTTGGCACCACCGTGATCGCCAATGAGTTTTATCTCCAGCGCTTCACATATAACAATGCAGGCAGAGCCTCGGCCATTGCCATCGTTCTATTGATTTTGACAACACCGGTTATGATTTACAACTTACGCCAGTTTAATGAGAGGAGGGCGTTCTGATGGCCGCCAAATCAACTGGTTTTCAGAAGCAAAAACGTTCTTCCAGCATTTTGGTCAATCTTACTTTGAGCATCATTTGCTTCATCTGGCTCCTTCCTGTGATTGGATTGTTAATCACATCATTTCGAAACAGTGATGACATCTTCAAAACTGGTTGGTGGACGGTATTTCCACATCGCGAATACCAGACCACGCGCCAGATTGTCCTCGATCCATCTATTGATGTGAATGGACCGATGACGGTAGAAGGCGTCACGGCCACGTTCGATGAGTTTCGCAATGGGGTGACCGCGCCGAATGGTGAAAAGCTGACCTGGTATGGCAATAAACGCACGCGCACGATCGATGTCTCTGAGCGGGTGTGGGTCGGCTTCAGCGCTAAGTTGAGTCTAAATAACTATATCAATGTACTATCTGGTAAACCGGTAACTTTTAAAGATGCTACCGGTCGTGAGATTGTGACGCGCGGCCCAAATCTGGGCAGTGCTTTCTTAAACTCACTGGCAGTAACCATTCCAGCTACGATTATTCCAATCTTGATCGCGGCTTTTGCAGCCTATGGATTTGCTTGGTTGAATTTCCCTGGGCGTAAATTGTTTTTTATTTTGGTGGTAGCAATGCTGGTTGTGCCATTGCAGATCGCCCTTGTGCCAATCTTGCAGGACTATACCAGGCTTAATTTGAACGGCACTTTCCTGGCGATCTGGCTGGCTCATACCGGATTCGGTCTACCGCTCGCGGTTTACCTGCTATTCAACTACATCGCATTGTTGCCACGCGAGATACTTGAATCAGCCTTCCTGGATGGCGCTTCGAATTTCACCATATTTACCCAATTAATCCTACCGCTATCAATTCCAGCTCTTGCATCCTTTGCAATATTCCAGTTCCTGTGGGTATGGAACGATTTTCTGGTGGCGTTGATCTTTTTGGGTACCAAAAACCGGGTTGTGACCAGCGCCTTGGCTAACCTGATTGGCGAGCGCGGCCAGGACTGGCATTTGCTAACCGCTGGTGCTTTTGTTTCAATGATCTTGCCGTTGTTCGTATTCATAGCCTTGCAGCGCTACTTTGTGCGCGGTATGATGGCTGGCTCAGTAAAAGGTTAAATTCCTTATTTTCTATTCCAGATTGAACGGCGGAATCCGTAACCTGGAATGAACGGGGGGAGGTCATTAAAAGGCCTCCCTCCGATTAGAAAATCGGATGGGCATGTTTTGGAGGCAGGGATTTGGATGAATTAAATTTTCCTGAAGGTTTTTTGTGGGGGGCGGCGACGTCCTCGTATCAAATCGAAGGCGCCTGGGACCTGGATGGAAAGGGTGAAAGCATCTGGGACCGTTTTTGTCATCACCAGGATATGATCGAAAATGGCGATACAGGGGATATCGCCATAGGTCATTATCATCGTATGCCTGAAGATGTGACTCTCATGCAAGAATTAGGCTTGCAGAGTTACCGCTTCTCAATCTGCTGGCCGCGCGTGCTCCCAAATGGGCGTGGCGCAATCAACATCCGTGGTCTGGATTTTTACGATCGCCTCGTGGATCTGCTCCTGGCAGCCGGGATCCAGCCAAACGCAACCCTCAACCATTGGGATTATCCTCAGACGTTGCAAGAACAAGGCGGCTGGCTGAATCGGGACAGTTGCGACTGGTTCGCCGATTATGCCAGTCTGATGTTCGCCAGGCTAGGCGATCGTGTTAAGCTCTGGGCGACTCATAATGAGCCCTGGGTTGTAGCTTTCTTAGGCTTCCAACTCGGGATATTCGCTCCTGGAAGGTGTGATTCCAGCGCTGCATACCAGGTAACCCACCACCTGTTGCTCTCCCACGCGAAGGCAGTGCAAGCATTCCACCAGGGCAATCAAGAGGGCAAGATCGGGATCGTGTTGAACCTGCCCTGCTTTCAACCAGCCAGTGACAAGCCAGCGGATCTTTTTGCCTGGCGTCGCAGGCATATGGAATTTTACAACTTATATTTAGATCCGATCTACAGGGGTTTTTATCCCCAAGAATTAATGGATTGGATCGGTCCCCACCAGCCGAAGATTCAACCCGGTGATCTGGAGCTGATCCATCAACCGATGGACTACCTGGGCCTGAATTATTATTCGACAGAGCTTGTCTCGCATGCTTTATGGGGAGGTTTGCTCAAAACCAGCTCCAGACCTCTATCTGGCCCAGGGTGGGGTGGTACAGCGATGAATTGGGGTATTTATCCCCCAGGGCTTAGCGATGTGTTAACCGATCTGCAGTTAAATTTCGGAAACCCACCGGTTTATATCGCAGAAAATGGCACTGCTTTGGAGGATATCCCCGATGAAAATGACCTTGTGGAAGATTGGGGACGGGTCAATTATTTGCGAGCGCATTTACAGGAAGTTCATGGCGCGATCCAAAAAGGTGCAAATGTGAAGGGCTATTATACGTGGAGCCTTTTTGATAATTTCGAATGGTCTTCCGGGTATCGGCCGCGTTTTGGCATCGTGCGGGTGAATTATGAGACCCTAAAGCGCACGCCAAAGCGAAGCGCCTGGTGGTACAAACATGTCATTAGGGAAAATGCTATAAACATATGATTAGCAACGATCCGCTTTGGTTTAAAAACGCGATATTTTATGAAGTCTATGTGCGCGCCTTCTGTGATAGCAATTCCGATGGACATGGCGACCTGCCAGGATTAATTCAAAAGCTGGATTATCTCCAAGCTCTGGGAGTAAATTGTATCTGGCTTTTGCCCATCTATCCATCCCCGTTACGCGATGATGGCTATGATATAGCAGATTATTATGGCGTGCTGAGTACCTATGGTGAGCTGGATGATTTCCGAACCCTGGTTGATCAGACACATGCGCGTGGGATGCGGATTATTACCGATTTAGTCCTCAATCATACCTCAGACCAACATCCCTGGTTTCAGGCTTCTCGTTCTAGTCGGGATTCTCGCTTCCGTGATTACTATGTATGGAGCGATACCGATCAAAAATATCAAGACGCACGCATCATTTTCCTGGATACAGAATCATCTAACTGGACATGGGATGCTCAAGCACAGCAATATTTCTGGCATCGTTTTTACGCAACGCAGCCCGATCTCAATTACGATAACCCAGAAGTTCAACAAGCCATGCTGAATGTCATGAGGTTCTGGTTAGACCTGGGGGTAGATGGTTTTCGCGCGGATGCTGTGCCTTACCTTTTTGAACGTGAAGGCGCCAACTGCGAAAATTTACCCGAGACACACAGCTATTTAAAGAAACTGCGCCGTTATATTGACGAGCACTATCCAGGTCGGATTTTACTGTGCGAGGCCAATCAATGGCCGGAGGACGTACGGCCTTATTTTGGAGACGGCGATGAGTTCCAAATCGGATTTCATTTCCCGGTGATGCCGCGTATCTATATGGCATTGCGCAAAGGTGATAAATCCGCGCTGGAATGGATCCTGGATCGTACGCCATCAATCCCTGAGGAATGCCAGTGGTGTATATTCCTTCGCAATCATGACGAGTTGACCCTTGAAATGGTCACTGAAGAGGAACGCCAGTGGATGTGGCAAGAGTATGCTCCGCAGATGCGCATGCGCCTCAACCTTGGTATCCGCCGCCGTCTGGCCCCTTTGCTGGATAATGACCGTCGTAAAATTGAATTAGCTAATTACTAGCTTTTTACGTTACCTGGTTCACCGATTATTTATTATGGCGATGAATTCGGTATGGGTGACAATATCGATATACCGGATCGGAATGGAGTGCGTACTCCCATGCAGTGGAATTCCGATCCTTCAGCAGGATTTTCCAGCGCTGATCCGACCGAGTATTACGCGCCTGTGATCGAGAAAGCTCCTTTTAGCCCTGAACTAGTGAACGTGGCTGCTCAACGCTCGGATCCAAACTCACTTTGGCACACCGTTCAAAAAATGATCGCTTTGCGAAAGAAACACCCCGTTTTTGGCTGGGGAAAGTTTGAATGGGTGGATACCCAAAACCAGAGCATTGCTGGGTATTATCGTAGTAGCTCGGACGAGAAAATTTTAATTGTTAACAATCTTTCCGAAAAACCACAACGACTTTCAATCTCCCTGAAAATGAATCAGAATTCTCGTTTGTTTAATTTGTGGGAAGGGGAAACGATGATCCCAACCTCGGCGAACGGGTTCGAACTTACTCTTCAAGCATATCAATTTTTATGGTTAATGATTGAAGAACGACAAGGGTAGCAAAGTCATGAAGGCGGCCACAATCCGGGATGTTGCCAGGCAAGCCGGCGTGGGATTAGGCACTGTTTCGCGTGTTTTGAACGGCAGCCCCTCGGTCAGCGAGGCTACCCGCCAGCGAGTCATGGATACTATTCGCGAATTGAATTTTGTCCCGAATCCTACGGCGCGCAAGCTTTCCCTCGGTCGAACTCAGACGATCGCGGTCATTGTTCCTTTCTTCACCCGGCCATCCTTTACTGAGCGCTTGAGAGGGATTGAAAGCGCCCTGGCTGAGAGCGATTATGACCTGATTATTTATAATGTGGAAACAGTCAAACGTCGTGATAGTTGCATACGGGAGGCGCCGCGCGGAGAGCGCGCCGATGGGGTATTGATCCTTTCGTTGTCTCCACGCGATGATGATTTGCCCTATCTTGCCCAGGCCGAAGTCCCAATTGTTCTGGTCGATGCGAATCATCCTTCGCTCTTTTCTCTAAACCGTGTCACCGTTGATGATTTTACTGGTGGGCAATTGGCGACCCAACATTTAATTAATCTCGGACATACGCGTATCGGATATATCAGTGATTTTCTGGATACGCCGTTTAATTTTACCTCGAGCCGCGATCGATTATTTGGCTACCAAGCCGCACTGGCCTCCGCTGGATTACCTTGTCTCCCTGAGTACCATAAGCAAGGTGAACATGGTCGATTTGAGGCTTTTGTCCTGGCGTTGGAGATGCTTGCCTTGCCAGAACGCCCAACAGCGATTTTTGCTGCCAGTGATACCCAGGCCATGGGTGTACTCCAGGCTGCCAGGGAACTGGGGTTGCGTGTCCCCGAAGATCTATCGGTTATTGGCTACGACGATATCGAGGTTTCTGAATACTTGAAACTGACCACCATCCGTCAGCTCCTCCATGAGTCTGGTCAGCGAGGGGTCGAGTTACTGCTGACGATCATGGCCATTCCTACAGGTCAACCAGTCCATGAAGTCATGCCTGTAGAATTGGTAATCCGCAACACAACTGGACCTAAAAGGTGAAATTATGAAAAAATTATTCGCTGGAATTGAGGCAGGCGGTACAAAATTTGTCTGTGCAGTGGGCAGCAGCCCTGACGATCTAGGACCACCTGTATCTTTCCCAACCACAAACCCAGAAGAAACGATCCAACGCACGATTAACTTCCTCACTGAACAGCAGGCAAAGCACACGGGCTTTGATGCGATTGGTATTGCCTCCTTTGGACCGCTAGATCCCCGGCCTGGTTCACCAACCTATGGGTACATTACTACCACTCCCAAACCTGGCTGGGCAAATTATGACATCGTAAATGCCATCTACCGACATTTTCCCGTCCCTATCGGTTTTGATACGGATGTGAATGGCGCGGCGTTGGGCGAATGGCGTTGGGGCGCTGCACAAGGTCTGGATACATTTATTTATCTTACGATTGGCACAGGCATTGGCGGCGGTGGGATGGCAAACGGGCAGTTGATGCATGGTTTGGTTCATCCGGAGATGGGTCACATGCTCCTGCGTCACGATCAACAGCGAGATCCTTATCCAGGCAGGTGTCCTTACCATGGGGATTGCTTCGAAGGCCTCGCAGCCGGACCTGCCATCGAGCAACGCTGGGGCCGATCGGCGAAAACATTGCCCGCGGATCACCCGGCCTGGGACCTGGAGGCGGAATACCTGGCGCTCGGATTGGTAAACCTGATCACCACAATCTCACCAGAACGAATCATCCTGGGAGGCGGAGTGATGCAGCAACCGCAGATTTTTCCGCTACTCAGGAAAAAAGTCCAATTGCTGTTGAACGGATACGTGCAATCTCCGGTAATCATGGAGCAGATCGATGCCTATATCGTGCCGCCTGCTCTTGGCAACCGCGCAGGAGTACTCGGCGCGATTGCGCTGGCGGAATTTGCGAATCAACAAGCTAAATAAAAAAGTGGAGAAGAATGTTATGCCAGCTACGGAGCGTCAAATCAAGGTTTCGCTGTCTCGGCTATTGCCGCGGGTAGAGGCAGCCTTTGCTTCTGAGATCGCTCAAAAGCCTGAAGAATGGGCGGAGTTTGCTTGCCGTATTCAGAATCATTTCCCTCGTTTATTTCAAATCTATTACCTGCTTTACAGCCATGAGTATGACTTTTATTTTCACTTAGAAGATTTACTGATGACCCTGGCGCGTTCCTGGCTCCTTCGACCTGCGGATTTAAAAACACTGGATACAGAACGTGAGGTCCACCCGAGATGGTTTGAATCAAATCGTCTTGTTGGCGGTGTCCTCTATGTTGACCTGTTTGCTGGCGATCTAGCAGGCGTCCGTGGCAGGATTCCGTACTTCAAGGAACTTGGCCTGAGCTATTTACATTTGATGCCACTTTTCCGCGTCCCGCAGGGAGAAAACGATGGCGGCTATGCTGTGAACAGCTATCGTGAGGTTAACCCGACCCTGGGAAGCATGCAGGAGCTCTCAGATCTGGCGCGTGAACTTCGCCAACATGGGATTAGCCTGGTGCTCGATCTGGTATTCAACCACACATCTAATGAGCATGAATGGGCTGAACAAGCGATTGCAGGCGTTCAAGATTTTCAAGATTACTATCGCTTATTCCCAGATCGACAAATGCCGGATGCGTATGAAAGAAACCTGCGGGAAATTTTCCCCGATGAGCATCCAGGGATGTTTACCTTTTGGCCGGGGTTGGACAAATGGGTTTGGACCACTTTTCATTCGTACCAATGGGATTTAAACTACGCTAATCCGACCGTGTTTAACCGCATGGCAGAAGAGATGCTCTTTATCGCCAACCAGGGCGTGGAGGTGATCCGCCTGGATGCGGTGGCTTTTATTTGGAAAGAGCTTGGCACAAATTGCGAAAATCTTCCCCAAGCTCATCAGCTCATCCAGGCATTCAATGCTGTTGCAAGGATCGCTTCTCCAGCCCTGTTGTTCAAATCAGAGGCGATCGTCCATCCAGATGAAGTTGTTAAGTATATTCAACCGGGTGAATGCCAGCTTTCTTACAATCCGCTGCTGATGGCGCTGTTGTGGGAATCCTTGGCAACGCGCAGTGTTCGCCTTCTCGACCAGGCGATGCGTGAGCGCTTTAAGCTGCCGGACGGCGCCGCCTGGGTTAATTATGTACGCTGCCACGATGATATTGGTTGGACTTTTTCAGACGAAGCTGCAGCGCGCCTGGGGATCAATAGTTTTGAACACCGCAAGTTTTTGAATAATTTTTATATGGGAAGGTTTCCTGGCAGCTTCGCACGTGGCCTGCCATTTCAAGAGAACCCTAAGACTGGCGATGTGCGAATTTCAGGTACTTGCGCTTCGTTAGCTGGCCTGGAAAAAGCGATACGTGAAGAGACATCGGCTGAAGTTGAGCTGGCTATCCGGCGCATTTTTCTCATCCATGGGGTAATTCTGACTATCGGGGGTATTCCATTGCTTTATTTGGGCGATGAGATTGGTGGGCTAAACGATTACAGCTACCGGAGCGATCCGGCCAAAGCTGGCGACAGCCGTTGGGTTCACCGGCCTTTCGCAAATGAAGAAGGTTATGCCCACCGCCAGGACCCATCCACGATTGAAGGACGAGTCTATAAAGGTCTTCAACGGTTGATCGCCTTACGTCTGTCCCATCAAGAATTCTCCGGACAGCAAATGCAGGTAATCGAAACAGGCAACCAACAAGTATTAGGTTATATGCGGAGCCATGCCAACGAACGCGCGCTGATCCTGGCCAATTTTAGCGAGCGAGACCAAATTCTGCCAGCCAATCTGTTACGGTTGTATGGATTGGGCTACTTGTTTACCGATCTACTGAGTGGTGAGACAAACGCGATTGGCGATATTATCCTCGCTCCGTACGATTTTCGCGCCCTGGGCGTCTAATAATATTACTTAAACATGACACTTTACGTCCACAGACAGGAATATAGTCCATTGTATTTTGACGGAATTTCTGTCAAAATCAAGGTTAATCAATAACCGTCAAACTTTTCACAATGGAAGGGCTCAATGATGAACAAAAACGACTTTCCTGGTCTGCGTCAATTTTCCCCAATTCAGTTAAATCTGCGTTTTCCAGTCCCATCGGATATCGAAATCGCACAAGAGGCTCAATTGAAGCCGATCACCCAGGTAGCCGATGAAGTCGGCCTGCTGCCTGAGGAGATCGAGTTGCACGGAAGCTATGAGGCTAAAATTCGCCTGGAGGTACTTGAACGGCTAAGAGACGTTCCGGATGGCAAATATATCGACGTGACTGCGATCACTCCAACGCCATTGGGTGAAGGAAAAAGCACCACCATGGTTGGTTTAAGCCAGGCCTTGGGCGCCCACCTGGGCAAGCGAGTGTTTACCTGTATCCGCCAACCCAGTCAGGGCCCCACTTTTGGCATTAAAGGCGGCGCGGCTGGCGGTGGGTATAGCCAGGTAGTACCAATGGAAGATTTCAACTTGCACCTGACAGGCGATATCCACGCCATCACTGCCGCCAACAATCTGTTAGCTGCTGCGATTGATGCGCGCATCTTCCACGAATCTAAGCAACCCGATGATCTTAAATTGTTTAATGCATTGTGCCCGGCTAACAAGCAAGGCGTGCGTAAATTCTCTCCATCCATGCTTCGCCGGCTCAAGAAGCTTGGCATTGATAAAACTAATCCGGACGAATTGACATCAGAAGAGAAAAGTCGTTTTGCTCGCCTGGATATCGATCCAAAAAGCATTACCTGGCGGCGAGTTGTCGACACCAATGATCGTTTTCTGCGCGAAATAGAGATTGGGCTCGGCCCCGAAGAACAAATGCCGCGCCGCACCGGTTACGACATCACTGTTGCCAGCGAAATCATGGCCATCCTGGCGCTCACCTCAAACCTGGCGGACATGCGCGAGCGGATGGGCAAGATCGTGATTGGCACTAACAAAGCGGGCGAAGCGGTTACCGCCGAAGATCTGGGAGTAGCCGGAGCGATGACCGTTTTGATGAAAGATGCCATTAAACCTACTTTGATGCAGACCCTGGAAGGCACACCAGTTTTTGTGCATGCAGGGCCGTTTGCCAATATTGCCCATGGTCAGAGCTCGATCATTGCTGATAAGATTGCTTTGAAACTGGCTGACTACGTCGTCACAGAGTCTGGTTTTGGCGCTGATATTGGCATGGAAAAATTCTTCGATATCAAATGCCGCTATTCGGGTTTGATCCCGAATGTTGTTGTCATGGTCGCGACGGTACGAGCGCTAAAAATGCATGGCGGCGGGCCAAAAGTGGTGGCAGGCAAACCGTTGGCAGTAGAGTACACGGATGAGAACCTTGGGCTGCTTGCTGCTGGGCTCGGTAACCTCCAACATCACATTAAAAACGCTCGCCGCTATGGCATTCCCGTGGTGGTTGCGGTTAATTCATTTGCCACGGATACCCCTGCCGAAGTCGAATTGGTGCGTAATGCGGCATTGGAAGCGGGCGCCGAAGATGCAGTCGTCTGCAAGCATTGGATGGAAGGCGGCAAGGGTGCAACACAGTTAGCTGAAGCTGTTGTGAAGGCAGCCGAAAAACCCAGTAACTTCCAATTCCTTTACCCTCTAGACATCTCGATCAAAGAGAAGATTGAGATCATTTGCAAGGAAATTTATGGCGCAGATGGCGTAGATTACCTGCCCGAGGCAGAAGCTAAAATTGAATTGTACACTCGTCTCGGATTTGATAATTTGCCCCTCTGCATGGCGAAGACTCATTTGAGCCTTAGCCCTAATCCAGAGCTCAAAGGTGTACCGAAAGGTTTCCGCGTCCCAGTTCGGGATATTCGCGCCTCGGCTGGAGCTGGATTTCTTTACCCGCTACTAGGCGAAATGCGCACCATGCCTGGTTTGCCCACCCGGCCGGTATTCTATGATGTCGACCTGGATTTAGAGACCGGACGAGTCTTAGGTCTGTTCTGACCCTATCTTGATTGATAAATAGTTGAGAAGCCGTGAATCCGCTTCTCAACTATTTATTTAAGATCTCGATCCAATAGCGCGAAATTTGTTTACCAGATTCGGGGGAAATCGTGTAGCTTTCCAGGATACCGCCGTTTTTCTCGATGATACGCGCTGAGCCGATGTTATCGGTATCGCAGGTTACTAACACGCGCTGCAAACCCATATTTCTTGCTTTATCGAGCGTTAAATCCAGGATGAGGGCGCCATAGCCGCGACGGCGCATGGATGGGCGGATGGCATACCCGATATGGCCGCCTTCAATTTTTAATTCAGGGTTCAGATAATGGCGCAGACGGCTTTCACCGATGATGACCTTTCCATGCAGCGTCAACCAATAGCTGGTCATAGCCACCAATCCATCGGGAATATTAACATTTCTAGCCAGATTTGTTACTTTCTCCAGGTAATCCGGAAAACTTTCCTGCGCCAGTACATGAAAGCTGATCGTTTCGCCCTGGCGCTGGTATTCTTCGATCATCTCCAGATACTCAGTGCGCATCCCGGGCGTCGGCTCAATCAAGAATAGCTCCTGAAGTTGATTTGGTTCGATTGACATAAGTATGTCTTGAACACTCAGGCTGCCGCGATATGCTCCGCGAGCAGCCCACGCGCGCGGTCGATAATGCATTCCAGCACTCCTACCGATTCGCAGGGTCCAGAGAAATCGGCTGGGGTTAGCGGTTTGCCGAACGAGACACGAGGGGATAATCCCAGGTCGCGTTGAACTACCATGAGCTGAACAATTTCAAAATATTCCGCAACTTTTTGTTGGTTTCGTACGGTTTTTTGTCGGCGAGCAAAGATATTGTTCATGTATTTTGGAGCGATCACGCCGCTGATAATCGTAGGGAGGATCTGAGTTTCTGGAACTTTCCTCAGAAAAAGCTCCAGGCTGGGCGACCATTCGCCTAATGCCTGGTCAGCGCCCGGCATAAAGGATGGATCTGGGTCCACCAGGCCGGTCGGATATAACATGAGAACTCCACCGCTTTGTAGGTGTCGGATGGATTGGCGAACGGCGCCCATGCGCTCATGCATATCATCTCCGGTGGAAAAAATCATGTGCCGTGAGCCCGCGGAAAGACCACGCGTGAAAGGTACATCGCTGATGATCAATTTGATATCATTACGTTGGAATTGCGCTAAAATCACCACGCCGTCGAAGGCGCCCGGATGATTGGATACCACCAATACAGGGCCGGTGGAAGGTATATTTTCAGCGCCATTCACCTCCACCTGGCTTGCAAAACGAGGCAATAGCCAGCGCATTGCTTCTGTAAGGCCATCTTGCTCGATATGGTCGTCTAAAGAGGCGACTAAACGTGCAAATCGTTGCGCAGGCGGCCAAAAAAACATGCGAAAGATTTTTTCCTGTAGACTGGCAGGCTTGATGCCTATTGCTTTAGAAGCCTCGCTGGTTATCGATTCTCTTAATTCGGCGACGCGGGTATCCGGTTCTCTCATGGAATTCTTCTACCTGGTGAGGTCATCGTTCATGCTTTGAATCAAATTACGGGTTAAGCCTGCCTGCTCCAATTCGCGATCTGTTTTTTCCAAAAGGCGATCACAGAAATCCTGGTATTCTTGTCTCATCGCATCACCAAATTGTGGATGTTGGATCAATGGTCTAAGTGTTCTCTCAGCCTCGGAGTATGCGCCGGCGACCTCATAAAAATTAAATAGTGAATAACTCGTTTCAAACGGGATATGGCAGGTCTTTACTGAAGCTGCAAAGACTTCGATCTTTTCCTTGAGGGCGATTACTTCCTCGATGGGGCGACTGAGCGACGATTCCAGGGCCAGATTTAGCGCCCGCAGTTGCGGAAAACAAGCTTCGCCCGGGCGGTTTTGGGCTTTGAAGTTTTCACCTTGCTCGTGATACAGGTCAGCTATCAGCATTGTGCGATCATGATCCAATTCTTCCTGAACGCTGAGCAGATCCAGTAGACCGCGCTCATCTAATCGAGTTAATAGATCGGCGCGTAACCCGGTCAGTTGTTCGAGGGCTTGTTGGACCGTTTGGTGTGCCTGGTCGTAATGCCCTTCTTTGCGCAAACCAATTGCGCGTAAAAGCGCCGCGACTCCGAGGTTTATCATTCGCAAAATGTAATCTTCGGTTAGCATAAGCAGGCGCTCATTTCTCAGAGCTTACGATACTGGTACATGGGGCGTTATCTCTGGCAAACTGATGCTGACACTAAGACCAGCGAATAATGATTTGTTCTTTGTCGCCCAGGGCTTTACGAAGCAATTCAAGCAAAGGCGCATCAATACCTTGTTCTTCGAAATATGCCAAAGTCATTGCCTCGATGGCATAGTCTTGATCCTCTTGAGATTCTTCTTCGAGTTGATCTTTGATGAAATTGAGTTGCGCTTCGGTAATCAATCCGATTAATTCGCCGCTTTCGTTGTTATATAGGTTATACATCGTTAATCTCCAATATCGAAAATAGTCAGATTATCAAATGGGACCAATCTACCCACAGTCTGTTCAACGGGGTCCTCGATCGACGAAATCGCGGATAAATGAATATATAAATTTATGGGCAGTGCTGCGCCCTGACATCACATCCCAGATGCCCTTGGCCATCGGTAGGGTAAGGTGCATCTTCTCAGCAAAGTAAAGTACTGTTCGAAGCGTGTTATAACCTTCAGGGATAACGCCCATCTCTTCCTTAATCTGTTCCAGCGTTAAGCCTTTTGCCAGAAGCTCACCCATGTGACGGTTATGGCTGTGCTCGCTGAGAGCCGTAGCAACCAAATCGCCCATCCCAGCCAGATACATAAAGGTTTCCAGCTTGGCGCCCATACAAACCCCAAAACGCCCCATCTCTTCTAAAGCCAGGGTCAGGTAAACCGCGCGAAAATTGATACTGGTGATGCCTTCGCCATCAAACAAGCCAAGACCGGTGGCGTAAATATTCTTCAAAATGCCACCCAGTTCCACGCCCATTTCGTCGTCTGTGAAGCGCGTGCGCCAGTGATCGCTATCCATAATCCGCGAAACTTGGAGCAAGTCGTGGAAATTTTTTCCGGCCAAAACAACAACGGTTGGCATGCCTCTGGAAAATTCATTGGCAATCGCGGGACCCGAGAGCATGATCTTTGGGTTATCTGGGAAAATCTGTCCGACCGTCTGAAAAGCGGTTAATCCGGATTGGCGGTCAATCCCCTTGGCCATGTTGACCAAGATTATTTTAGGGTCGATCTGGCCGGTATAATTTCCCAGGGTGGATTGGATAAAGATCGAGGGTAAGGCGATGAAAACGATGGAGCATTCTTGGAAGACGCGTTGGAGGTCGGTAGTCGCGGTTAGCCTTGAGTCGAGTTCAATATCAGCTAGATATCGTGTATTCGTGTGTTGCTGGTTGATTTCATCGGCTACTTGGGGATTATATTCCCAGCCCAGCACATCATGGCCGTTTTGGCTAATCAGGTTTCCAATTGCTGTACCTAAATTTCCCATTCCGATGATCCCAACGAGCATGATCAACCTCCGTCTTTCTTGGTCTAAAATATTTTTTGGTTTGGCATGATTACAACGGAACCTGTTAAAGTGTACCATAACCCTCTTTTATGATATAGTTGGTAGGACGTTTTGCCTAAATACAAAAATTCAGATGTTTTTTATCTGGAGGTTACCTGCCTGATGGCACGTAATGCAAAAACTCTGTTGCTTGGGGTCACAATTTTATTGTTAGCAGCGTGCGGCAGGAAGTCAGCTCCTACCCAAAGCGTTTATGCGACTGCGTACGCGTTGGTCACCCAAACTGCCATCGCACAGGCCAAACTTCCCACAAACACAATAACGAACACTCTGCCGGCTACGGTTAAGCCGTCGGATACGGCGACTCCATCTGCGTCCAACGAAATACTGGTTACAAGCGACGTCGTAGCTCCTTCCCCTACCTCGGCGCCCCAGGCTCCATTGGTAAATAACCCGACCTCCATCCCGACAGCCCAGCGAATCAACCCTACGACCTTTTCTACGCAAAGCCCCAGCGGAGAGCTGAGCAACAACTTATTTTCTTCGACAAATACGCCTACACCTACTAGAATCCCGACCGTTTCCAACCGGACGCCTACGATACCACCTCCAGACCAGGGCTTGATTGGCCTTTGGCAGCAGTATCCAACTGGGCAAACTTTCCGGTTCAATCCAGATGGAACTTATTTGTTGGGCGATTCTTTTCAGAACCTGGCCTCACAACCGCTTGAGGAAGGGCAGTTTGTTATACAGAACGAGCAAATAACTCTTACGGGGTCATCGAGTTCTGATTCATGCAAAGGTATGAGCGGATCGTACCAGATTCAAACCCCTTCTAGCGGTCAACGCCTGTTTATCCTGGTCCAAGATTTGTGCTTTGATCGTCTGAAATTGATGCCCGGTAAACCGTGGTACTGGTTGCCGTTGCAACCGGATGCTACCCCAGTTGCAACATCGGCCGCTGAGCGACCAGTGGTAGTTCTGCCTTTAACAGGTCCGCTTGCCGACTTAGACGCCAAAATAACTGGACTAACCTGGTATAACGACTATTTAATTTTCTTGCCCCAAAATCCAAACTTCGTGGGTGATAATAAATCCGATCTTTTTGCTGTACAACGTTCAGACATTATTGCCTTTATAAACGGTGTTACATCTGCACTGCCGCCTCCTCTGCCGGTGCCTTTCAATGATACCGGGTTGCCCAATTTACTACCAGGATTTCAGGGTTATCAAGCGATCGCCATTGCAGGTGAAAGAGTTTATCTAATTGCTCTCGCCGACCCCGGCTCTGGGCCACGAAGTTATCTGGTTGCAGGCAACATCGCCACTGAGCTGTCTGCAATCAACCTGGATGTGAGCAAAATTGTCGAAATTCCTGTTCCAGCCAGCGCCTTGAATCGAATCTACCGCGCCTTATTTATCACGAACGATAACATTTTGGCGCTGTCGGAGTTCAACGGCGCGGTCAATCCATCCCCTGCTTCCCAGCGTTTTGACACTAGTTTAAATAAGCTGGAGAGTGTATCCTTATCTGGTAGTGAATATCGGTTGACAGATGCAACTGCGCCTGACGCAAACGGGCGCATTTGGGTATTGAATATTTTTGTCCCGGGCGATCCCGGAGCAACCACTGGCGTCGAGCCACTCGCACAACTCTATGGAAAGGGCGTGACTCACCAGGTATTCGATTATGTCGAACGTCTAATCCAATACCAGTTTTCATCTACCGGGATCACATTGACAGCAAGTCCACCAGTTCAACTTGAGCTATCCGCCCATGGACCGCGTAATTGGCAAGGGGTAGCCCGACTCGGAGACCAGGGTTTTCTGGTCGTTACAGACCAACAAACCGGAACGATTTTCGGATACATAAATAATCCATAAAATTTTGTAGTGGAATGATGCGATTTACATTAATCTTGTATAATTATATATATTATTTCTGTCTAAATTTCCATTGGATCCGAACGTAGCAGCCAGGAGGAATGTTACAATGAAGCGCAATTCAGTAATTCTCAACCTTTTAGTATTGCTGACCTTGCTGTTAACGGCTGCGACGGTAACCAGCGCCCAGACGCCACCAACTAATCCTGTTCCACCTGGCATCAGAAAATATAGACTGGATTCGGCGCCATCAGTACAGAGGGCAGATCTTAAAATCAATCCTGCTCTTGTCCCTCTTCAAGGATCGGTGCGAGTGGTAATACGGTTGACTGCTCCTTCGGTAGCAGACATCGTTATCGATAACGACGCAGACCCGGCGGAACAGCGCGCCCAGCTCCGTTCGCTCAAAGTAACCCAGGATCGTTTCCTTAACCAAGTAAAAGCCATAGATCCGCAAATGGTATTCTTAGGCGCAGTCCAACGCGTAATGGACGCGGTGATCGTATCCGTGGATGTTTCCAACCTGCCGCAAATCGCAGCATTAGAAGCCGTTTCAAGGATTAATCCTATCAAAGATTACGAACTAGCCAGCCAGAACGAAGTTGTTCCCTATGTTGGTTCTCAAGCAGTTCAGGATAACGGATATAAGGGCCAGGGTATCAGGGTGGCTGTTCTTGATAGTGGCATTGATTACACACACGCTAACCTGGGTGGCTCGGGTAGCGTGGGAGATTTCAATGCCAATAATCCAGACATTATCGAACCAGGCACTTTTCCAACCCGTAAAGTGATCGGTGGATATGATTTTGTAGGTAGCAACTGGCCAAATACGGTTGAACAACCCGATCCAGATCCACTTGATAAGGGATCTGGATCCGGGCATGGTACGCATGTGGCGGATATTATTGCCGGCATCACGGGTGTGGGCATGGCCCCTGAGGCCTTGCTTTATGCAGTTAAAGTCTGTTCGTCAGTCTCAACCTCATGTTCAGGCGTTGCCTTGATGCAAGCGATGGACTTTTCGCTTGACCCGAATGGTGATGGTCGTATCAATGACCACGTTGATATTATTAATATGTCGTTGGGTTCAAATTTCGGACAGCCTTACGACGATGATCTTTCGTATGCTGTTAACCAGGCGAGTGCTGTGGGCATTTTGACGGTTGCAGCCAGCGGCAATGCGAACGATATCCCGTATATTACGAGCACACCGGCAGCCGCGCCGTCTGCTTTGTCCGTGGCGGCGATGGAGATGCCGTCTGCTTCTCTACAAATCTTGCAGTTGCTCACCCCCGAATCCATTGCGGGGAATGTTTACGCAACCTATCAAACCTGGTCTACGCCTTTAACCAATGTAATCCAAGCGCCTGTGGTTTATGGAGGCTCAGTCAACGGTAATAATCTCGGCTGCAGCGCATTCCCGCCCGCTTCTTTGGCAGGTAAGATTGCTTTGGTAGATCGTGGTTCTTGCGCGATATCGATCAAGGTGAGCAATATGGCTGCCGCGGGAGCATTGGTGGGTGTTGTTGGTCTGGTTGCTCCTGGCGAACCAACGAATTTTTCTTACGGCGGCGGCACGCCATCTATCCCTGGCTATAATATTAGCCAGGCAGACGCGACGCGTATCAAAGACCAACTTAGCAATGCAGTTAATGTGACTGGACGCTTTGACCCAGCACTCGTAAGTCCACTAACGCGTACACTGGCGGGTTATTCATCACGCGGCCCGGCTGGATTTGATAGTTATGTGAAGCCTGAAATTGCTGCCCCATGCTGCTCGGTTTCCGCAGAAACTGGCACAGGGATGGGTGAAACCGGGTTCTCAGGTACTTCTGGGGCCACGCCGGTAATATCTGGTGTGGCTGCTCAGATCAAGTCAAAATACCCATTCTTAAAACCCTTGGAGTTGAAGGCGCTTTTGGTGAATACGGCTGAAACGGACCTGTTTAACAAAGCGCTAGTCTTCGGCGGCGGCGCAGCTCCTATATCACGGGTGGGCGGCGTCGAGGTGCGCGCAGCGAACGCAGCCTTATCACCAGCCTTGGCCTGGACTCGCACTGCGGAAAACCTGGTGAAAGATAACCCACGCGATTATATGTCTCATCAGCCAATCCTATCGTTTAAGTTCCAGGATATTGATACGCTCTGGTCACAGTTTAAAAACGTACAAGTTCGTAATCTCACAGACCAGCCTGTAACTTATAATCTTAGCTCGAGTTTCCGTTTCGCAGATGATCAGGAGAACGGCGCTATTTCAATCGCCATACGACCGGCGCGTATTACTGTCCCAGCGCAAGGCTGGGGCGCCTTCCAGGTGGAAATGACGATCGACCCAGCCAGGCTGCGGGAATGGGCATTGAATAGCGGCAACAATGGTAACAACGGTTCCCTGCTGACGACACAAGAGTATGACGGTTACATATGGTTGGATAACGCAAACGATCCAGCGGATGATGGCAGCGCCAGCATGTTGCACCTCCCCTGGCATGTTCTACCGCGCCTATCGGGCAATGTAGTTTCCGATGTGACAAGTATAACCATCGATTCGAATACGGGCACTGGCGTCACCGGTCTGACGAATATTGGCGCAGGCCCAGGATACATGGATAGCTTCTCCTGGATCGCCACTAGTGGACAACTGCCGCCAGCCGCAATGGGCGCGATGGCTCCGGTGCTTGACCTGAAAGAAATCGGCGTGGCGACCTATCCTGTGCCTGCCGACTTCTGCTCTGCCGATGAATCCTTTATCTTAGCGCTGGCGATCAACACTTGGAATCGCCAGACAATTTCAACGGCGCCGGGAGTATTTGATATCTTCCTCGATACAAACCAGGACGGCGCTCCTGAATATGAAGTGCTCAATTGGGATTCCGCCTTCCCAGGCGTTTCTACAGGTCAAAACCTGTCCTGGGTGTTCGATCTGGCGACAGGCCGTGGCAGCGCCTATTTCTATACCAATCAGGGTACGAACAGCGGCAATACTATTTTGATGTTGTGCGGCGAGCAAATCGGTATGAATGCAGCCAACTTCCATGCCATCGATGTCGAAATCTACAGTCTTGACATTTATTTCACTGGAAATGTGATCGACTCTGTGACCGGCCTGACCTTAACCCCGTTTGGCGAACGCTATATCGGCCTTACCAACGATCTTGCTTCAGGCGCATCTGGATCACTGACTGTTTATGACACTGGCGCTGCAGGCAACCCGTCTGAAAAAGGCGTGTTACTCTTTCTGGATGCAGATCGCGGAAATGTGCGCGGTGGCGCTCCAATAGGCAACGAAGCTCTGCCGATACAAGTAATTCCATGACTTGGTTAAGGAGATTGGTCCGAGGGGCAATATTAGGATTCCTATTCTTGTTCCTTGTTTTTCCTGAAGGTGCATCTGCGAACCTCGGAAAGGTTTTTCTACCCCTGCTCAATAATAACTATTCGTTTTCTCCGCCCGCGCCATCCGACCAGAAAATAGTTAACCCGGGTTTTGAGCAGGGTACTGTTGGCTGGACTTATTTTGTTGATGTCGGTAATCCGATATTGACTAAGACCCTGGCACACTCTGGCTACTGGTCGGCAGAGTTAGGCGCATATTACGCCCCAAGTGACTCGGATCCGTTCGCCTATGTCCGGCGAGCTTATATCCAGCAAAAAATATATGTACCCCTTAACGGGTCGGTGTTAAAATATTGGGAATATATTGTTACCGATGAAACCGACTGTTTGACTAATTTTGGTGATTTTGTGACTGTCTATATCAATAATACAGCGATATTGAGGACCTCTATCTGTTCTCCATCTGGAGTGCAAACGATCCCGTGGAGGCCCAGTCAGATTGATCTCGATAGTTATGCAGGTAAATGGGTGTTTTTCCGTCTCGAATATACCAGCGATAATACCCTGCCGAGTGATTATTATGTTGATGATTTTTCGTTTATTCCACAACCATAAACATCAATTGAGACCCTTTTTAGGGGGCTTATTATTGTGGTTTCTATTAAGCGCTTGTTCAAACGCTCAAAATGCTCCATCCGTCCGCCATTATTCGGCGCCCGAATTAACCGTGAATACCGAACCTTTTCAGCAGTCTGACTGCCCGGTAGACGATTCCGGCCAAAATAACTGTCCTCCTGATAGCCCGATTGGGCAATTGGGCTGCGATAGGATATCAGCGCCTGGTGACTATTTGGGTGGGATGGACCCATCCTATCCGATCAATATGTGTTGGAAACGAGGAGGTGGTGGACAAACCCCTTCTTCGGAAGAATACGTATACCGAGAAGGTTGCTTATTGCCACAATATGCTCGCTATGTGATCCAGCGAGATGGAAAATTTGAGGTTCTGCGATCCGTTGCTGATCTTCAAAAAGTTTATGCTCCGATTACATCAGAAAATGAGGCTCTTTCTTATGCGCTCGCGGCAACTGGTTTATCAGCTTATTACGATCTGGTGGCGCCGCCTGGTTTTCGCTATTTTGTGGATAAACTTGAAGATACCCACGTGGTTTCTTCGGACCAGGGTTTTCTGGTGTATTTGTATGCTTATAAATTCTGCGGCTGTGGACCGCACACCACTTCTTATGTTGAGGTGTTAATTAAGCCAGATGGATCAGTGCAGGAAACCGGACGGACGCCCGTCTTTGAGGATCCTGAGCAGGATACCCTATGTATCGATTAGGTGGATCATGAATCGGATAGAGATAATCGTTCCTCCCCAGACGCCCGGCCAATACTTTGGTTCAGCGATCTTACGTTTGTGCCGGTGGCAGATCATCGGTCGTTTTTCGGATGAGCCGAAATTTATCACGATTGGCGCGCCGCATACAACGAATTGGGATTTTGTGATGATGTTATTGTTAAAAATTGCTGTTGGCGTTGATATGCATTGGATTGGGAAAGATTCACTATTCCATGCTCCGTTTGGCAGGATCATGAAATGGTCGGGAGGCATTCCAGTTAACCGCAGGTCCCGCAACAACTTTGTTGACCAGATTGTGGATTTATTTAACCGCCGAGAGCGGTTAGTGATTGCAATTACGCCTGAAGGGACGCGCAGCAAAGCGAACTATTGGAGAACCGGCTTTTACTATATGGCCTTAGGCGCGAATGCGCCAATCCAATTGGTAGGTATTGATTATCCCAGCCGGACGATTGAAATCGGTCCTTTGTTAATGCCCAGCGGAGATATCGAAAAAGATTTTGGGGTGATTCGCAAATTCTATGCCGAAAAAAACGGTAAATATCCTCAAAAACAGGGTGAAATCTTGATCAAGCCAGAAGACATTTAAAAAAAGAAGCATTTTATATATTTGCTTATAAAGCCCCCAGCGCCTAAAATAATTTATTCAGCCAGTGCCTGGGCTTTTTCCTCTCGAACAAGCCAGCGAAATGCCGCCATACCAATCAACATCGGCAGCCAGAAAGTGATTGCCCGATATGTTAGAGTGATCACCGTTGCGGCGCCAAGCGGGACGTTCAGCGTTGTCAAAGTCAGCGGAAGCAAACCTTCCACAACACCCATGCCTCCAGGGGTCGGGGAAACGATGGTGAAAAGATAGCTGATACTCCAGCCCGCCACAATCGTCCCCGTCGAAAATGGAACATTGAAAGCCAGGAAGGTCAATAAGAAAATTAATACGAGTAATATTTTTCCATTCAGTGCTAAACCCGCCGGAAGCAGAAGGCTTTTTGGCTGGTAACGCAATCGGTGCAAGCCTCCAGCAGCGTCGTGGGCAAATTCGTGTGCGCGGTGTTCAGCGATATATTCGCGGTGTAAAAACGGCCAGAGCATGCGATTTACCTGTCGAGCCATCATGGCCAGGGTATTACCCAACGCAGTCGCTGATCGCATACCGATGTAAAGCAAAGTACCCAAGATGATCACAAATGTAACCATAATTGCACTGGCTACCAGCTCGGTTGATGATAGCGTTGATCGCCGGAAAAATACAATTAACCCTAGAGCCAGCACGATTAAAAAGCCGAGATAGTCTAAAAGGACGACAACTGCGCTAGCCACCGCCACACGCGCTTGAGAAATTCCTTTGCGCTTAGCCTCGGAGACAAAAGCTGCAATCCCACCAACTCCTCCCGAAGGGGCGATAATATTTAGAAAGTATGCTGCTGCTACAGTTAATAACAGGTGTTCGTACCTTTCGTCCATCCCCATCGCCCGGTAAATTACCCAGAAGTTCAATGTTGTATTTCCGAGCCATAGACACATCACAAAAATGGAAAGCGCGAGGAATCTCCAGTCAGCTTGTTTGAGTGTATCTACGATGTTTGAAACTTCTGCCGTTCGGGCCAGTATAAATGTAACTGTAAACATTAAAACAACAGCTATAGCGAATTTCCGCATGCTGGGCATTATACCGGATTATCGGGCCGGAAATAAATCGAACTTGATGATCTCAATCCAAATGAATTCGTTGCAGCTTTAGCTGGATCGCGGATTCGCTGGCAGGCTTCAAGCGGAATTGTTCGGCTATTCGAAGACCTGGAACCCAAACAATCTGATCCCCTGAGATGACGATTGGCCAGGCGGAGCGTACAAGGCTGGGCAGCTTTTGATTGATCATCATGTCGGAGATCTTTATCGAAGCTCCGCTCATACCTAATGGTTTCATGCGGTCGCCAGGCAGGCGAGGACGCACCTTCAGCCCTGACTTGATTTCTGATGCATCCAGCCAGGCAAAAAATGGCTCCTGGTTCTGTTCGGCCTGCAGCATAGCAGTCTGAATGTTAGGCGCAATTTCTGCGTCAAGCTGCCAGCCATTTGTCAGGGACAGTCTTCCTGGAACGTTTAGCGTAAATGTTTGGTTACGAGTGAGTTGGGGTAATTCTAAGATTTGCTCGTCTGGCAGCAGGGTATTCCAACCTGCCACCCATATCCTGGAAAGAGAAATTCTGAGCCTCAGACCGCCAATCCAGTCCGATTGTCCGCTCCTGCTCGGCTGGTCGATAAATGCACATGCTGTCTGTAGCGAAGGGTAATCTACGTCCCGCAGGTCTGGCCGGAGCTGCCAGAGTGCACGGCGAAGCAAATGGCGCCGGACTGCAAACGATTGGGCGCGTAACGCGCTCAGGTCGAATGCAATCCAGTCAAGGTTTTCTTCAGCGAGGCATTCTTTCCATGCATTAGAAATGGTTCCGTCCAGAATACCCCTGTCTTCTCGAATGATATTGGCCATCTGCCATACGCGTTTTCGAAATCCTGGGTTATAGCTCTCGATATACGGGAGCAATTCGAGCCTGAGCTGGTTCCGATAATAACGCGTGTCGCGGTTGGTGGGATCATAAACCGGTTGTAATCTATTCGCCTGAAGATAATCCAGGATATCTTGCCGCCAGATGCCTAAGAATGGCCGAATCAGGGGGATTTCGATGCTCCATGGATTGGGCAGGTTACGTATTTCCATGCCACGCAGCCCATCTAGGCCGCTGCCGCGCAAGAAATGCATCATGACTGTTTCAACCTGGTCATCGGCGGTATGACCTGTCAAAACTGCCTGGGCCTGGTATAGGTGGGCCTGGTGGAATAAAAAACGGTAACGCAGTATTCGGGCGGCTTCTTCGATGGAGTAGTGATGCTCTTTTGCGAAGCCGGATATGTCTTCATGGCCGAGACAAAATTTTAAACCGCGCTCTTGAGCCATTTGTGCGACGGAAGAGGCATCTTCTACGGACTCTGGCCTTAGTTGGTGATCGAGATGGGCGACAATCACGTAATAACCAAGCTTCCAAACTACGTCAAGCAGGCAAAGGCTATCGGGACCACCTGATACAGCGAGAATTAGGGGATCGCCAATCATCGTGCCGTCTCTGAACGAGTGTGGGTCAGCCAGCCCGCCTTCCGTTCGCAGGATACGTCCAATTTCCTCAATCATTCCTTTGTGATTATAGTCGAAATTATCTTGCTCCCCTTGTCTTTCGCCGGGCTTTATGCTAGACTGAGATCATAATTTTCAGGGTAGAACGGACAACGATTGGTTTTATGGAAAAGATAAATGGGTGAACTTTCTGGGTCTACTAAATTCGGAATCCGTTGTGCTACAGAGATTATCCGGGGAAGTAAAAAAGGGGTGGTCTTGAGCGGCGCGGGCATATCTACTCCCTCGGGGATTCCTGATTTTCGTTCCCCGCAAGGTGGGTTGTGGGAAAACGTCAATCCAATGGAAGTTGCTTCTCTATTATCTTTCCGCTATCACCCCGATCGTTTATTTCACTGGATGCGACCACTGGTAGAGAGAATCAAACTGGCTGAGCCCAATCAAGGTCATATCGGCTTGACTCGCCTGCAAGAAGCTGGTTATGTTCAAACGATCGTTACACAGAATGTTGATGGTCTGCATCAAAGCGCCGGATCAAGAAATGTCCTTGAAGTACACGGCAGCATGGGGACGCTGACTTGTATTGGCTGTTTTCGACAGTATTCATCGAATGGGTTCGTTGAATCATACCTGGAATGCGGAACTATCCCACATTGTCCCGATTGCGGCGAGGTATTAAAGCCAGATCTGGTCTTGTTTGGGGAACAATTGCCCGCACGAACCTGGTTACGCGCTCAGGATGTCGTTAAAAATTGTGACTTAATGTTAGTGGTGGGCTCTTCTTTAGAAGTTCTACCTGTTGCAGGTCTCCCGATGAGCGCCTTACAGAATGGCGCGCACCTGATCATCATCAACAATTCTCATACCTACCTGGATGTGCGCGCAGATGTAGTCTTCCATGAGGATTTGGCGGAGATCATCCCTGAAATTGTAAAATCGGTCTTGGGATAGGCGCCGGTCAACGCGCCCCTCGCCGGCCAAACTGCCTTTCAAGTAAATCAACTGAAAGGTGGATCATGGTCGGTCGCCCGTGGGGACAGGTGCGCGGTGATTGGCAGGCTTCCAAATCGTCGACTAAAGTTCGCTGTTCTTCCAGTGTCAATGTCTTTCCGGCTTTTACCGCCGCACGCTTGCAGATGCGGGCTACGAGGCGCGCTTCGACTTCAGCCTGGAGCGGTGTTTCGTCTTCCTCAAAATCTTCTACCAGGACGCGCAGCGCTGCGCTCGGGTCGCTCCCTACTAACAGGCTTGGGATGGCGCGCACCAAGAAAGTATTCAGTCCGAATGGCTCCACCTGGAAACCAAGCTGGTTGAGGTAAGGAAGTTGTTCATCGAGCAGGCGGCTCCCGGAGGGCGAGAGCTCCACAGCCAAAGGTTGCAGTAAGCTTTGGGCGACGATCTGAGTTTTCCTTTGCGCCATGTAACGCTCATAAAGGATGCGCTCATGAGCAGCGTGTTGGTCTATCAGGTAAAGCCCATCTGGTCCTTCGGCAACTAGATAAGCATTTGCAATTTGGCCCACCAGCCGCAACAAGGGGATATGAGCTGGCGAAAAATGGATTCGATCTGGCCCAGGAGAAGCATGGTTGTCATCCAGCATCGTTTGGTCAGGTCGGGCAATCGTTGCCTGGTCCGTGGCTTCCCATGCATTAAACACCCGGGATCCAGTAACGCCTTCTGTTTGCCAACCTGGATCGATATTACGGGAAATGGGTGGCGGCGCCCAGCGAATTGGGTCATTGATCCCAGGGGCTTGCGTGTGCACTAACAGGGCACGACGGACTGCGCGCTGAACGCCGATGAAGATTCGCTCGGGGTCACGAAAGCGCACTTCAGCCTTGGTAGGATGAACATTGACGTCTACCGTTTCTGGGGGGACCTCCAGAAAGAGGATTGCCTGAGGATACCGGCCGACCATTAATAGGGTATGGTAAGCTTTCAACAGGGCGGTTGCTAAAGCAGCATCCTGTACAGGCCTACCATTTACGAAAAAAGTGATTTCTCGTCTGTTCGTGCGGGTAATCGAAATTGGGCTGATAAACCCACTGACACGGAGATCGTCATCCTCAGACAACGTCACCAACATCTGCCTGGCGATCTCGGCTCCGTACAGTGCAGCCAGAACCTCCCGCCGATCTCCATTTCCACTTGTCTGCAAGGCTGGCCGCCCTTCCTGGCGTAAGCTGAAACGCACCTGTGGGTACGCTAGCGCATAACGCGTAACCAGGGTGTCGATCTGATGTCTCTCTGTGGTAGGATGTTTCAAAAACTTAAGTCTGGCAGGCACGTTGAAAAAAAGGTTTTCAACGCGCACCAGGGTTCCGGTTGGAGCGCCGGTAGCCTGAAGTGGACTTGCGAGCCCACCTTCGACTTGCAGCCGCGCCCCCAGCTCTGCCCCGTTCGTTCGTGTGGTTAGGGTGAGGCGGGAAACGGATCCGATCGATGCCAGCGCTTCGCCTCGAAAACCCAGGGTAGTGATATGAAACAGGTCGGCGGCATTATTAAGTTTACTGGTGGCATGGCGTTCAACAGCCAGGGCCAACTCTTCCGTAGGTATCCCGCTGCCATCATCCGCCACCTCAATCACACGTTGACCGGCGTCGAGGATTTCAATTGCCACATACGTCGCGCCTGCATCCAAGGCATTTTCGAGCAATTCTTTTACGACTGAAGCCGGTCGTTCGACCACTTCGCCGGCTGCAATTTGTGAGGCTACTTCTGGGGGAAGAATCCGAATTGACATGCCTCAATTATAATTACTTTATGCGTTACACAACTTTATTTTTCGATTTAGATGATACGCTGTATTCAAGCAGCTCGGGCCTGTGGGCCGCGATCCGGAACCGGATAGGGATGTATCTCACTGATCGGCTCGGTTTACCGGAAGACCAGGCTAAAGATTTGCGTAATTATTATTTTTTGACCTACGGTACGACGCTGCGTGGCCTACAAATACACCACGGGGTGGATGCGGATGACTACCTGGCCTATGTCCATGATTTGCCATTAACCGAATATATTCATCCTCAGCCAGAATTACGCCGAATTCTCCAAAGGTTACCGCAGCAGTGTTGGATTTTTACAAACGCCGATGCCGGGCACGCCCGGCGAGTATTATCTGTTTTGGAATTGGAGTCTTGTTTTTGTGATATTATCGATATTCATGCGATTGAGTTTAACTGCAAACCTGAACCGGCTGCATTCCGGTTGGCCATGGAAAAGGCAGGTGAAGTCGACCCACGGCGCTGCGTTTTCCTGGACGACTCTCCTTCCAATATAAAGACTGCCCATGAGTTGGGTTTTTGGACGATTTTGATCGGACCGAACGGCCAGCCTGAGTCATGTGCAGATATAAAAATAACCAGCCTGTTGGCTCTGCCAGAAGCGATGCCAGAGCTCTGGGAATCAAATTTATGAATATCAATGTGGATGCAGGCCGGGCGCTCCTGGTCATTGTGCTGACGATCGTGGGGGTGATCGTGATTAATGTGGCTATTTACTACTCCATAAAAGGCAAAAGCACAATTGGACAGATCGAGATGATGCGTAAAGCGACCCGGCAGGCGCGTAACCCGTGGGAAATCGAAGACACAGCCTTACAAGAGCTGGCCGATATTGTCGCGGATCTGAAACAAGCGTCGCGCCAGGAAATCGCGGCCGGCGATGAGCAATCTGAGCGCCAGGAGAAGCCTGATGAATAAAGTTATCTCGATGCAAGAAGCCGCGACCATGGTCGAATCGGACAGCATGCTCGCTTTAGGCGGTGTCACACTCTACCGTCGCCCGATGGCCTTCGTACGAGCGTTGATCCGGCGTTTTCAACAAACCGGAGAGCCACAAGGTTTGACCTTGCTGTCTTTCACCGCCGGCCTGGAGAGCGATTTGTTGGTTGGTTCTCAAATGGTGCAACGTGTGCGAAGCTGCTATTTTGGCCTGGAAATTTTCGGTCTCGCTCCAATGTTCACCTTTCTGGCGAATCGGGGTGCGTTAGAAATTATGGAGGAAACAGAAGCCAGTCTGGCGTTTGGGCTGCGGGCGCAGATGGCGCATGTGGGTTTCATGCCCGGCCTTGGTTGGCTTGGCACCGACTTACCCCGGTTGCGACCGGATGTGAAAACAGTGATTGATCCCTACAGCGGGGAGGAATTGATGGCATTTCCGGCTATCCGCCCAGATGTCGCAGTACTGCACGCCCTGCAATCAGATGCGCAAGGTAATGCGGTGATTGGCGGAAATAAGGGCGTAGATGTAGAACTGGCCCAGGCTGCCTCAAAGGTGATCCTCACAACCGAAGCCTTGGTCGCCGAAGTCCGTTCCGCCGATCTTGTCGCGCCGATGGTAACCGCCATCGTTGTGGAGCCAAATGGCGCTTTGCCTACCTCTTGCCATCCATGTTATCCGATGGATGGCGAGGCGATCCTGGCTTATACAGAACAAGTCGGCGATCCCGAAACATTTAATACCTATCTCCAAAAGGTTCTATAGCGATATTTATTTATTTCTAATACAAATCTGATTCCCATAATTTACAATGAATAAAATCATGAATGGAGATAACATGCGAGTAAATCGTGTTACAGGGGCGTTAATTGTTTTGTTGGTCATTGTATTGTTGAGTGGGACCTTTTTGGTCGGTTTTACAGCCGGGCGGTTTATCAGTCCTGCTTCGGCGAGTGCGCTTTTGCAAGGGGCTGGCACGACGAATAATTTACAGACAGCGTCGCCTGTTCAAACCGCGTCGCCTACCAGTAAACCGGTCAGCCGTGAACAATTATTTAAACCCTTCTGGCAGGCCTGGGATCTCGTCCACGAAAAGTACGTAGACCAACCAGTCGATGACGTTGTCTTGATGCGCGGCGCGATTTCTGGTATGTTGAAAGCCTTAGGCGATGAACATACTTCCTATTTGGATCCGGAACTCACCAAACGATTTGAAGCCCAGTTGAATGGCGAGGCGTACGAGGGTATTGGGGCCTGGGTAGATATTACAGGCGATTATTTAAAAATAATCAGCCCGATGCCAGGCTCGCCTGCCGAAAAGGCTGGTTTAAAACCGGGCGATCAGGTTGTGAAAATTGATGGCGAAGACATGATCGGGATCGATGGGGAAATGGCCAGAAAACGGGTATTGGGTCCGAAAGGTTCCGTTGTAACCTTAACTATCCTCCGCGTGGGCACAGAAGAGCCTTTCGATGTACAAGTCACTCGTGATGCGATCGTTGTACCGACCGTTGAAAGCAAGATGTTGGATAATAACATCGCCTACATTCACTTATACACATTTGGCGATGACACCGCTCCGGACCTGAAAAAAGCGCTCAAAGAGGTGATGAAAAACGATCCGGTAGGTCTAATTCTGGACTTACGCTACAATGGCGGTGGGTATTTACATACCGCAATCGATGTCGCTTCACAATTTATTCCTGAAGGTGTAATTGTGGTAGAGCAATATGGGGATGGGAGCAGCGAAACACTCACAGCAAACTCCGGCGGTCAGGCTACCAAGGTACCTATCGTTGTACTAGTTAATGAAGGGAGCGCCTCTGCGTCTGAAATTGTTGCGGGCGCCATCCAAGACCATGGCCGCGGTAAATTAGTAGGTGTGACTACCTACGGTAAGGGATCGGTGCAAACCGTAGAACAATTGGTTAACGATCAAGGCGAGGTGCGCGTTACAATTGCTCGTTGGCTGACCCCGAACGGTCGTCAAATCAACAAAATTGGCCTGGAGCCAGATGTAAAAGTTGAAATTACGGATGCGGATCGTCAGGCAGGTCTTGATCCACAATTGGACAAGGCGATTCAACTTCTGCTTGGCAAATAATAAAGAGGAAATCGTATGTTTTTTCCGATGTTAAATACAAGCTACTTGATTTATATGCTGCCCGCTTTCATCTTAATGATGATTGTGCAGTTCTACGTCAGCTCCGCTTATAAGAGATGGAGCCAGGTGCCGGCTCGCAGCCGCTTGAGTGGCGCCCAGGCGGCCCAACGCTTAATCCAGGCAGGCGCGTTGTACGATGTAAAAATAGAAGGCATTGCGGGTAAGTTGACCGATCATTACGATCCTCGCAGTAAAGTACTGCGCCTTTCACAAGGCGTCTACCAAGGCAGTTCAGTCGCATCTTTAGCGATCGCCGCTCACGAGCTTGGCCACGCCATGCAGGATCATGAGGGCTATTTCCCATTGCGATTCCGAGCCGCGCTGGTCCCAGCCGTCAATATTGGTTCCACTTTAGGCTGGGTTTTCATCTTCCTGGGCTTGTTCTTGCGCTATACAAACCTGGCCTGGCTAGGAGTAGCGATTTTTTCTTTGGGGGCTCTTTTCTCCCTGGCTACACTGCCGGTGGAATATAATGCCTCTTCACGTGCTAAACGGCTGCTGGTAGAGACAGGCTTGATCAGTGGAGAAGATGAACAGCGGGGTGTGAATAATGTACTCAATGCTGCTGCCCTCACCTATGTTGCAGCGTTGGTGACCTCAGTCATGCAGATTTTATATTTTGTATCCCTGGTGGGCGGTTCAGGCGGGCGACGACGTTAATTCGGTAAAAATATGTCCCAGAGAAGGATCGTTTTTCTCTTTGCCATCCTACTGACTGCCTGTCTGTCAGCTTTCTTGGGCGCCGTTGCCGGTGGATGGGTCGTAATGCGTATTTCACGTCAAGACGCGGCGGATGGGTTAGGGAATCGAATCGCTGCCTCGCCGTCTGCACCGATTTCTCCGACGTTGGAACACAACCAAACATTGCAGCTAGATACAACGGATATCGAGACCACCATCACGAACGCGGTAGCGCGTGTCGGACCGGCCGTGGTGACCGTTGTGGGATCTATCCCTGGTGAGGTATCTTTCTTTGGACGTATGTCTGACCAGACGGTAACTGGCAGTGGGGTATTCATTTCAGCCGATGGCTTCGTTGTCACCAACAACCATGTGGTGGAGGGGGTCCAGGCTGTTACGGTTATCCTGGCGGATGGAAGCTCGCTTTCTGCAGAGATTGTCGGAACGGATCTATATTCTGATCTGGCAGTGTTAAAAGTTCAAGGCAAGGCGCCTGCAGTTGCTCAATTGGGAAATTCGGATGGATTAAAACCGGGCGAAAGTGTGATCGCGATTGGCTCGCCTCTCGGGGACTTTAAAAATACCGTCACAGTCGGTGTTGTCAGCGCGACAGGACGCTCGATTGATTCTGGAAAGGGCTATCAAATTGAAGACCTGATCCAAACGGACGCCGCGATTAACAGCGGAAATTCGGGTGGGCCTTTGGTAGATCTTGCAGGGGAGGTGGTGGGCATCAATACACTGGTGGTGCGCGGGGACGGCTATCGTGGTACAACTGCCGAAGGTCTGGGGTTCTCAATCCCTGCCAGCACCGTTCAGGCTGTGGCTGAACAGATCATCCTAAAAGGATTTTTCGCCAGGCCTTATTTGGGCATCCGCTGGCAATCTATCACGCCAAATCTGGCGGCGGCTTATAATTTACCTGTTCAATGGGGAGTTTATCTGACCTATATCGATCCCAACGGTCCGGCTGCGCAAGTACATCTCCAGGAAGGAGACATGATTACGAAAGTGGGGGATATTTCATTAGGCGAAGCGAATTCATTTATTAACGCTCTGTTTAAATACCAACCCGGCCAGACGATCCGCCTAGATGCCGTCCGCAATGGGCAGTCGTTCCAGGTAGAAGTTACTCTAGGCGAAACCCGCTCGTAATTAAGAAAATAGTCCCACGGCTATAAGCTACAGCGGAGCGCTTCTACGAGCGCATGTGCGTCGCCGGCATCATTGTATGCTTGGAGCGAGACCCGGATGAGGTTTTGACCATTCCAATGCACCAGGGGGACTTCGACCCTATAATCTTCATAAAGGCGTTGTTTGAGCCTATCGAGATCCACTTGCGACGGAAGTCGTGCGCTGAACATCTGGCGGAACCAGCGATAGGATGCGCCGGGCAAATCATCCTCAGGGCAGATCGCATCGAGCCCGGTCAGATTGTTGATGCGGCGACGGGTTTCGATAGCCAATCGGTGACAATCCTGGCGTAATTTTTCCCAGTTATGGTTGGCCTGGAATTCAATTGCGGCCGGTACAGATAGAAAGGCCGCCAGGTCTCGCGTGCCTTGCCATTCATGATAGCCAATAAACTGGGAATCACCGGGCTGTTCGCTTTCGTATCCCCAACTGACTACCAGCGGCATTAGCCAGGGTTGTACCTCACGCCTTGCGTATAAAAAGGCCGCGCCTTTGGGCGCCATCAGCCATTTGTGACAGGCTCCCGTATAAATATCCGCCCCGATAGCCGTCAGGTCCAGGTGGATCTGTCCCGGGGCATGCGCGCCATCCACGATGCTCAAAATACCAGCCTGGCGGGCGCGTTGACAGATAGCCTCCACCGGAAAGATTAAGGCGGTCGGGCTGGTGATATGACTGATGAAGATCACCCGCGTGCGCTCATTTACACCGCTCCAAATATCTTCGACCATTGACTCTGGAGAACGAACAGGCAGCGATATGGGCTGTTGCACATATATTGCGCCGGTGTGCTTGCAGGTAAAACGCCAGGTGCGATCCATGGCGCCGTATTCGTGGTCGGTGGTCAGTATTTCATCGCCTGGTCGCAAATGCAGGCTGCGCGCAACCATGTTGATGGCGGTGGTTGGGTTGGGAAAGTAAATCAAATCATCGGCCGATGCGCAAAGGAAAGCAGCCAGCCTCGCGCGGGCGTCCGCCATCAAGTTGGCGGCACGCCGGCCAAGGAATTCCACCGGTTGGCGTTCGAGCTCGTGCTGCCAGGCCTGGTAGGTCTGGAACACTGGCTGTGGGCAGGCGCCGAAAGAGCCGTGGTTTAGAAAAATAATTTCAGGATCCAGTAAGAAAAGGTCTTTGATCGAGTCCATAGGTTTGTCAGGCGCGGATAAAGCCTACCACCAGGGTTATTATCCCCAGGGCGACGCAGTAGATCGCAAAATCGTATAGAGTATGTTGGACCAGATACCGCAGCAGCCAGCGAATGACTAAATAACCGGTAACAGCCGCGACGATGAAACCTGGAATAAAGACCAGCAGCGTGCTGCCAAGATTTGGAATTTTTGCCATATCGAAGGAAGCCATCAACCCGGCTGCCAGCATTACAGGAATCGACATTAAGAATGCAAAACGGGCTGCTGGCGGTCGATCAAAGTTACGCGTCATCCCGCCAGTGATCGTCGCCCCGGAACGTGAGATACCTGGAAAAATCGCAATGGCCTGGAATAGACCGACCCACAATGCATCTTTCCAATCCAGGCTATCCAACGGTCGATTACGTTTGCCTACTTTTTCGGCGACCACCAGCAATCCGGCGGTGACAAATAGGAATACGGCAGTTGCGCTCGGGCTATCAAAGGCTTTTTCAACTGCGCTCTTCAAAAGTAACCCTAAAATTCCAGCCGGGATCGTAGCCAGGATCAGCAACCAACCCAGGCGCGCTTCAAACGAACCAAATGGCGCCTTCTTAGCCAAGCCGGTTACCATGGCTTTCACAATGCTGACCAGGTCGCGCCAGAAATAAGCAAGCACTGCGACAAGCGTGGCCACCTGTACCAGGACATCAAAAACAAAGGCCTGGTCGGCTGGAATTTTCAAATTAAATAGATAAGGGACAATCACGAGGTGGGCGGAACTGGATACGGGAATGAATTCGGTTAAACCTTGAACGATGCCTAGTAAGATGCTCTGGAAAATGTTCATATTATTTCCGATCGTAAAAAAATTCTTCTGCGAAGAGATTAAAGCGGTTATCGAAGATGGCTTGGCGGATTTCACGCATGAGTTGCAGGAGGTTGTGTAGGTTGTGGATTGAAAGGAGTGTGGCCGAAAGCATTTCGCGGGCGATGATTAAGTGTCTCAGATAGGCCCGGCTAAAGTTCTGGCACGTGTAGCACGTGCAGGTTGGGTCAATCGGATCAGGATCATGCGCATAGGCAGCATTAACCAAGTTCAGCCGTCCGCGACGGGTCATCGCGGCGTTGTGTCGCGCAAGGCGCGTGGGCAGGACGCAGTCAAAAAAATCCACCCCTCGCATCACGCCATTAACCAGGTCTTCTGGCGCGCCGACACCCATCAAGTAGCGCGGCTTCTGTTCCGGCAAGATAGGATCAATCACCTCCAGCATGGCATTCATCTCTTCCTTCGTTTCCCCAACGGATAACCCGCCGATCGCATAACCCGGAAAATCAAACTGCTTCAGATAGGTTGCTGATTCCCGACGTAAATCTGGAAAAATACCCCCCTGGACTATTCCGAACAGGGCCTGGTCATTCCTCGTCTTGGCTTCAACGGATCGCGCTGCCCAGGCGTGGGTACGCGCCAACGCCTTTTCATTATAAGAGCGCTCATAAGGCGGGGCGCACTCGTCGAAAGCCATGATGATATCCGCGCCCAGGTTCTGCTGAATCGCAATTGACTTTTCAGGGGTAAATCGATGAGTGGAGCCATCGATATGACTTTTAAACGTTACACCATCCTCATCGATTTTACGGCTATCCGCCAGGGAGAAGACCTGGTATCCACCTGAGTCGGTCAGCATCGGCCCAGGCCAATTCATAAACCGGTGCAGTCCGCCCATTTCCGCCACCAGAGTATCGCCCGGTCGAAGGTATAGATGATACGTATTTGAAAGCACAAGGCTGGCGCCAAGCTCATCAAGCTGAAGTGGTGTGATGGCTTTAACGGTGGCCTGAGTGCCCACTGGAGCAAATACCGGTGTGGCGATAACGCCGTGAGGTGTATAAAAGTTCCCTGCACGGGCACGCTGATGCTGAGCTTCCAGGTGGAAGTGGAAGAGTGAAGAAGAGTCGCTCAATGAATTATTCGCAAGTAGATTGTACTTTAAACCCCGATTATACCTTGTTCCTGAAACGCAGGTTGCCATTTTGGTGAACGCCTGCAATCAGGATTAGGGATGCCGAACCAATCCGAAGTTGTCCAATGATATAATTAAGAAACAACCAATATGTGATTGACATCACCAATCGCATAGATAATTCCATAAGGAGGAATTCTATCAAGATGTACCTTTTAGCTCGCTATTTCGATCTTGATGTACGCATATTTTGGCTCAACCAGGCGCCGCCTGGCATTTAATCAGCACATTTCAAGGAGATCATATGGCTTACATGAATCTACCCGGGCCGAAAGCCCAGGCCATCATCAAGCGTGACCGGGTCGTCATTTCCCCTTCTTATCCTCGCGGCTATCCCTTTGTCATGGATCATGGACGGGGCACCGAGGTTTGGGATGTGGATGGGAATCGCTTTTTGGACTTTGCTGCAGGGATCGCGGTCGTTTCTACCGGCCACAGCCATCCAAAAGTGGTTAAAGCTATCCAAGACCAAGCCGAAAAATTCATTCATATTTCCTCAGATTTCTACCACTCCATCTGGGTTGAGCTCGCCGAAAAGATTAACGAGATCGTGCCTATTGCAGACGATACCGTTTCTTTTATGACGAATTCTGGGACTGAAAGCGTCGAAGCGGCCATCAAATTGTCCCGTCATTACACCGGCCGGACTCAGTTTATCGGCTTCTTGGGTGGTTTTCATGGTCGCACCATGGGGTCAGTGACATTCACGGCCAGCAAGCCCATTTATCACCGTGGTTTCTATCCCTTAATGAACGGTGTCACGCATATTCCTTATCCTGATCCTTACAGGCCAATTTTACAGATGCAAGCGGGCGAGGATTATGGTGAGGCGGTCATAAGATATCTTGAAGAGCAGATCCTCGGGCACGTCGTGCCTGCTGAAGAAATTGCCGGTATTTTGGTAGAACCGATCCAGGGAGAAGGCGGTTATGTGGTACCTGCCGCGGGCTTCTTCCCGGCTTTGAGAAAGTTATGCGACCGATATGGTATTTTGTTGATTGCCGATGAAGTCCAATCGGGCATGGGGCGCACCGGAAAATGGTGGGCCATTGAACATTTCGGCGTCGAACCGGATATTATTTGCATTGCGAAAGGGATCGCCTCGGGGCTGCCGCTCGGTGTGATGGCTGCCCGCCAGGAGATCATGGATTGGCCAAAGAGCGCCCACGGGAATACCTATGGCGGTAACCCACTGGCCTGCGCGGCCGCTTTGGCGACGATCGAATTAATTGAGAATGGATATATGCAGAATGCTAAAGAAGTCGGCGACTATGCCCAGAGCATTCTCTTGCAAATGGCGTCTCGGCACCCTACCATTGGTGAAGTACGTGGACGAGGGTTAATGATTGGCGTGGAGTTTGTCAAAGATCCGCAGACGCGCGGACCCCATGAAAAGCTGCGCGATCAGCTTGTGGACGAAGCCTTCCAGCGCGGTTTACTGCTACTCGGTTGCGGTAAAAGCACCATCCGGATCGCGCCGCCGTTGAACGTCACTCGCGGCGAGGTGGATGAAGCCATGCAAATTTTCGAAGAATGCCTGGCTATTTGCGAGAGAGAGGAAGTCCTGGTTGCTGCCTGATTTTCGCGTCCGCCAGCGCGATTATTTGCTTGAGATCAGTCGCTCCATCACCCAGGAACTAGAAATGGATGCGGTTCTGGCGCGCATCCTGGAAATCTCAATGGAAATGCTGGCAGGCCAGGCCGGTTTGATCGCACTGCGAGAAATGCAGGGGGGATGGAGCGTACCCGTCTCACGAGGCATCTCCCCTGTATTTCTTAATCAATTGGAAAAATTGTTAGCCAACGTACCGGAGAACGAAGATACCGGGCGTTATGAATTGGTTGAGATTAACCGTTTGTTGCAAGCTATCATTCGCACCGCCAGCCTTGGCTTGTTAACCGGTGTTGCGCTGCCTCTGTTGGTCTCAGAGCAGGTGGTTGGGGTGCTCTTCATTTTTCGAAATTACCAGGGGTCATTTTCCACCAATGACAAGGCCTTATTGCAGAGTTTTGCAGACCAGGCTGCCATCGCTGTCCACAACGCCCAGCTTTACACGCAGGTGAACCAGGAAAAACAGCGTTCGGACGCGTTGCTGGACTCGACTGCCGACGGGATTCTGATCCTGACGGTAGACCACATGATCGAGAGGGCCAACCCGGCCTTATCACGCATGTTGGGCATATCCATCGAGCAATTTCGCGGTAAAAGCCAGAATGAGATCATCCGCTGGGTGAATGTCAAGGATGGATTAACTCTGGAGCACGCTGAGGCGGGCGGCTGGCCGCTTACGCCGCATGCGACTTTATATGTCGAGGGAGATCTAAAACGGGATAATGGCGTGCCATTGCCGGTCGGCATTACCTATGCCCCATTGATGTCCTCAGAAGGTAATTTACTGAATATTATTGCCTCCATACGTGACATCACCCGCTTTCGGGAGGCAGATGAGCTGAAGGGCACTTTCATCTCGGTGATCACTCACGAATTGAAAACGCCAGTTGCTTTGATTAAAGGTTACGTGAGCACACTTCGTCGCGAAGACGCCTCGTGGGACCGAGCGATTGTGGATGATAGCCTGCAGGTGATCGAGGAAGAGGCCGACCGTTTAACTGAATTGATCGACAATATGCTAGATGCCTCACGCCTGCAGATGGGCGCCCTATCCTTGAATATTTGTGACGTCAACCTGGACACGCTGGCCAGAACGATCGCACAACGCTTTCAGACGCAAACCTCTATCCATACAATCGAAGTCGATTTTCCAACGGATTTCCCAGTCATCCTCGCCGATGATCATCGCTTGACTCAGGTGCTTTCGAACCTGGTCGCCAATGCAATCAAGTATTCGCCAAAGGGTGGGACAATCCAGATCAGAGGCGCCGGCCATCGTACGCAGGGTGTGATTTGTGTCAGCGATCAAGGCCCCGGGATCGCCTCCGGCGACCTTCCGCATGTATTCGATCGTTTTTATCGGGCTACAGAGGCCTCCCGTACCACCAAAGGCGCCGGTCTGGGCTTATATCTCGCCCGTGCGATCATTGAAGCGCAAGGGGGTCGCATTTGGGTGGATCCTTCGCCCAATAGTGGGGCGCGCATCTGTTTTTCATTGCCGCGCGACGAAAAAGATCAACGATAACGATTGGGGGCTGAAGTATAATACCTGGATTGTGTCTTTGTAATTAATTTACCCTTCAACCGGAGTTTGTTATGCCCAAAATGTTGATTAATTGTCCAAACTGCCGTAAACCGATCACTGCGGAGATTGAGCAACTGTTTGATGTAAACGTCGATCCTGCAGCCAAGCAGCGTTTGCTCTCGGGAGCCGCGAACCAAATCCAATGTCCGGTATGCGGTTATCGAGGAATTTATCCCTCAATCCTGGTCTACCATGATCCAGAAAAAGAACTGTTATATACTTTTGCCCCGCCAGAGCTTGGCTTGCCGCGCAACGAGCAAGAACGGATTATTGGGGGATTGATCAACCAGGTGATTAACAATTTACCTGTGGAAAAACGTAAAGGCTATTTGCTTAACCCGCAGGCTGCCTTTACCCTGCAAGGCATGTTTGAACGGATTCTGGAAGCGGATGGAATCACGCGAGAAATGATCCAGGCGCAACAGCAGCGCTTAAATTTAATCCAGCGTCTCTTGAATGCATCTAGCAGCGATGTCCGGGGCGAGCTGGCAAAGCAAGATGATGCCCTGGTCGATGCCTCATTTTTTGCGATGCTACGCCGTCTGAGTGAGTCGGCAATGTTGAGCGGCGACCAGGCTGCCGCCGAGGAACTCGAACAACTACAAAAAGATATCCTTCCGTATACCACCTTTGGTCGCGAGCTGCAATCCCAGGCTCAGGATGTTGAAGCAGCCGTGAAGGACCTCCAGGCCGCCGGCAGAGAGCTCACGCGTGAAAAGCTGCTTGATCTGGTAGTCCAGGGACCCAATGAGAATTATCAGAGAGCCATGGTGAGCCTGGCGCGCCCTGGAATGGATTACCAATTCTTCCAACTGCTCAGCGAGCGCATCGATACGGCCAAGGGCGATGGCCGGGAGGGCCTGGTTGAACTGCGAGGGAAGCTGCTCGATTGGACGCGCGAAATTGACACCCAGGTCGAGGCGCACACCCAGGAGGTTCGCAAACTATTCGATGCGATTTTGCAAGCCGAAGATATTCACGAAGCGACCGCTCAAAGCCTCCCTTACGTTGATGAATACTTCGTTGAAGAATTAAATCGCGAGATGCAAGAAGCGCGCTCCAAAGCCGATTTAGAGAAATTGGGCAAGCTACAGCAGATGGTCGAGGTGCTGCAACAGGCCAGCCAGCCAAATTCGGAGATGACTTTAATCGAAGAACTGCTGGACGTGCCAGACGATGCCAGCCAGAAAGAAACCTGGCGCGGCATTTTGGCCGAACACGCTGAAGAGATCACGCCTGACTTCTTGAGCGCCTTAGGGAATATCGCCGCCCAGGTTCAGGAAGGCGATGACCCGCAATTAGCTGCGCGCCTGAAAGAACTTAACCGCGCGACGCTGCGGTTTTCAATGGAAAAGAATTTGAAAGAGGCTTGAAATTAGATTTGGGCGAGGTTGGTTAATCTTTGACCGAAGGATTATCCAGCCTCAGCCCGTGACCGCGCACGGTGATAATAAATGTATGTCCAGGATCGATGCTGGCCAGTCGATCTCGCAGGCGTCGGATTAAGGCGTCTAACGCTTGCTCAGATACCCCGATTGCTTCTTCTGCTCCCCACACCCCGGCAACTAAATCTTGGCGTGAAACGACCTTTCCTTGTTGGTCGTAGAGCATTTCCAGCATCCGAAATTGTGAGGCGGATAAGGGCGGATCAATTTCCACTTCATGGAGTTTTGATTTATGCTTGGAGGCTGACACTCCTGCGAAACGGATCCAGACCCGGTGGCTGCGCTTATCCAAACGCAGACGCTGCAGGGACTCAAGTGTATCTGGTTCCCCAAAACCAGGCCTGGCGCGCGGGGCTTTACCATTTGCAGCCTCTGCCTGCAAGTTGATAAAATCTGGCCCAAGCGGTAGGGTAGCGTCGGAGCTCAAGAACACGAATTTTTGCGCCAGGGCGATCTGCACCAAGTCGCCATCCTGCAGGATGAAGGTTTCAGATACTTGTTTCCCATTTAGGTGGGTGCCATTTTTGCTGTTGAGATCCTCAACGATCACTCCTTTAGGAGTATTCATGAAGCGCGCGTGACGGCGTGAAACTTGCCTGTCCGGGATTACAATATCGCACAACTCATCTCGCCCGACCAGGATTGTATCTCGCAGCGCCCAGCGTTGGCCGTTGAGTGGGCCGCTCTGGGCAACCAACAGTGCAACCTCGTCAGTAGTCTTCTCCATGATGACCGTCTCCACGGGTATAATATCATATAACGCCGAAATTCAATTGTCCTATGTTTAGATTCGTTCCTTCTTTAATCTGAGCGCAGGACAGACAAAAATTAGCTTGTAAATTGCAAAGTTTGCAAAATGCCAAATTGCAAACCCGCACGGAAGGCTTTGATAGGAAACGATGCCTAGTCCCCTAAAAGCCGGTGAGGTTTTGCGTGGACGCTACCGGATCAGCCGGATTATCGGCCAGGGCGGTATGGGAAGTATTTACCTGGCCGACGATCTACGTCTAGAAGGTCGTCAATGTGCTCTAAAAGAAGTGGAGCATGATCGCAGCCTCTCTGCCGAATTGGTCAAACAGGCCCGAGAACAATTTTTTCGGGAAGCGACTGTCTTGGCGCGCCTGGACCATCCGAACTTGCCAAAGGTCTCCGACTTTTTCTCGATCGGGGGCAGGGATTATCTGGTCATGGATTATGTGCCGGGTAAAGATTTGCGCACCTTAATGAATGAAGCCCGGCAAAACGGCGCGTTCCTACCTGAAATCGATGTTTTAGGCTGGGCAAACCAATTGGCCGATGCGCTTGCCTATATGCACAGCCAACGCCCACCAATCCTCCACCGGGATATCAAGCCCAGCAACTTGAAAGTAACTCCTTCCGGCTTGCTGAAGTTAGTCGATTTTGGTCTCGTTAAAATCCTGGCGACCGATGATGTGACCGTCACTGTTTTGCAAGGCCGTGGCACTGCGCTTTATACCCCCTTAGAACAATATGGCGGCGACGCCGGTCATACCGACACCCGCAGCGATATCTATGCTTTTGGCGCGACTCTCTACCATCTGCTTACCAACCACCCACCCCCAGAGGCGCGCGAGCTGTTTTTGCACCCTGATAAATTAACCCCGCCGCGTCAGCTAAACCCTACACTGGACGCTCGCACAGAGAAAGCCATTCTTTGGGCGATGAGCTTGCACCCGGATGAGCGGCCCCAGGATATCGATGCGTTTCGCAGCGCGTTGCTTGGCGAGCAACCGATTCACCAATCGAGATCGTATAACCGATCGCCCGGCGCGCTCATCGAAGACACGGATACAACATCAACCGAGCGCGTGTTGCTATTCCTATCTGTAGGTATTTTTATTATCAGTTTGTTGATTACTTTATTTCGATAAGCCGGTAACGATCTGCCAGGACCAGGCGATCAACACACCCAAAACCGCGCCGCCCAGCGTGGCAAGAAAAACTCCCAACTGTACCGATTCCCCCGATAAAATTTGGCTGCCAGGCAATTGGAGTGTAAGATAGGTGTAGGCGGATAACCCTCCGATCAAAGCCAATAAACCCGCGCGTATCCCCCAACGTAAAGAGCGCGAATTACTGATGTATTTATACACTAACCAGGCGAAGCTGGAGGCGAGCAATAATGCCATCAACCAATCTCCAAGCATTGGGCCGGCAGGCGGTTCCTGCGATACCGTCGCCTGGCTGACAGGGTTGATGGTCGCGGTGGCCGTTGGCTCGCTGGTGGGCGTAGGCGCATCTGTAGGCGTGACAAGTTCATCTTCGTTAGGCGCCGGGATTTCCAATTGCATCGGATTGGATTTCGCCGGTTCACTGACGGCTTGGATCTCCAGAGTACCCGAGCCCGGGACGGTGTAGGTGATGCGTGCTACTCCGCCGATCGTGGTTTGGGTCTGGCGCAGCGGGGTAGCCTGACCGCCAAGGTTGAAGCTGAACTCAACCGGCGTTCCATCCGGAACCGGGTGACGGTTGAGATCTACGATCACGCCGGTTCGGATCGGGATAACGTCTCCAACGTGGTATATAGGGGACGGCGTCGGCTCGGGTGTGCCGTTGGTCTGGCTTGTCTCCGCCTGCGGCAGATCAAGCTCTAGCGGGATCACCTGGGCGGGGTCGGGAAACAGGGCGGTATTCAGGTCATAGCTAATGCCCGGGATCGAAACCGGCGAGCTGCCATCGGCGCGCAACTCCTGAAATAAGAGGTATGCGGCGATATCCACAAACTGTGGCGCTTTGCTGTAGAGCCCATAATAGGCCGTCAGCTTAGAAATATTTGTCGCATCCAGAAAGTAAGGGGCGTTTAGAGCAAAAACAATCAGCCGTTTTTTCTGGAACAGGTCAGGGCGCTCGGTAAGGAAACGGCTCAGGGTTTGGTAGGATGGTACGCGTTGGCTGGCATCCAGCATGCTAAAAACAATCCAATTCGCCCGGCTCAGACTGCGCTCGATTTGCGCCGCGTTATCCGTTCCATCCAACATACGTTGTAGATCCTCAAGACTGTAAGAGACCAGGTTCGAAGGCGTCACCTGATCGCCGGCCTGGGGACCATAAAGCCGCAAGACCGCCTGTTCTAAAGCTCGCTTGGCCACCAGCGGCTCTTCTGCGCATTGGCTGCACTGGCTGGCGCTTCGCGTGTCGGTAATAAATACAAGCCTGTCATTCTGATTGGGTGGGTCGGGAATAGTGTCGTCCAGTTCGGCCTGCGTCGGACTGATCAACGTGGCAGCCTGGCGGGCGACATCGAAGGTTACCTGCCCAGAATCCCCGATCTGTATGTCCGGCGTGCTTGGGACAAGTACATTATCCAGGGTGAAGTCATCGTACAAGCGGTATTTCAACGTAAGGATGCGCAGCGCTGATTCGTCGACACGCTGTGCAAAGGCCGGATCTTCGCGATATTTCTGCGCAAAAAATTCAAATGTCCGCCTGGCTGAAGTGATCGAGTCCAGATCTTCAGAAGAGAAATCGCCGACGTAAAGCAAGTCGTTGCCGGCCAAAAAAGCGTTCAGGGCAACCCGCCGCGGCATATCAAAGGCCTGGCTGGTCAGATCATAAAACCCTCTAACCGCCCGGCTGCCCAGGTTGTCGCTCACCATCAACCCGCCATTCTGACGCCATTTGTCGAAATCAGGCAGGCTGAGCAGTAATTTCAAGGCCTGCGGGTCAAAGCTAACCGGCCGGGTGGTGGCCCGAATATTTCCCTGGAAGCCCTGATAACGAATGTGGGCTGTCAACAGACCATCGGTGGTGGTCTCTTGGGATGGCGCTTTGCCGGTCACATCGATAAAAGGCGCCAATTCGAACCCCAGTAACTGGTCCAGGGATTTCCGCACCGTAGCGACTTCTTCTTCGGGGAGTCGATCAGATCCCCCATGCCCAGGAAAATGCTTTGCGATGACGGCCAGGCGCCCGCTGCTGCCGGTGTGTAGCCCTTCAATATAAGCCTGGCCCATTTGCCCTACCCAGAACGGATCGCCGCCGAAGGTGCGCGTACCCAGGTTGCTGGCCGCCTCGGTATGCGGGGATTCCAAGACGTCCAGCGACGGACCCAGGATCAAGTTGAAACCAATCGTGCTCATCTCATGCCCCAATACGGCGCCAACTTGTTTGGCCAGATCTGTATTCCAGGTCGCCCCCAGCGCCATTCCATTGGGCAATTCGGTGACGCCGTTTAAGATTTGGTCGTAAGGGTAACCATCTCCTTCCTGGGAGATGCCGATATACAGAGGGATATAGGCAGGAGTAAAGCTTTCGCCGGTGACTGAATTGACCCGGCTTTCTCTGGATGCATCTCTACGAGCAGTTTGGAGCTGGCGGGTCAGGCTGATGGCATTGTTCACCGTTTGGCCGTCATCGGTGAAATTGTTGTTGGCGGCCAGGAGTACGACGCCCCCCACATAGTAGTTGGTGATCAGATCGTAAATATCGCTTCCCGCCCCGGCGTTGTCGCCTTCGAAAGTCACCAGAAATAGCTGACCGACGCGTTCTTCGGGCGTCATCCCCGCTAACATAGCCTGGGCTTTTTCGTTGGCTACTGCAAATGGGTTGGGGGTAGGGGTCTGTTGCTGCGCGAGATCACCGCTCAACCAACCTTGCGGCCAGGCGCCTGCTGATGCGACCTGGGAGGGTAAAAGGAGCGATAATATGAATCCAAACAGCACAATCCAGTGGATGGCGGTTTGGATTGTAGGCGGCTTTAAATCAATCAGGCGGTTTCTCATCCACCTTATTTATACCACCTTTGAGCCTCTATCGAACCAAATTAAAGCTTAATCTGGGCTTAGCCTTTTTAGCCGGCTTATAAACCGGCTTCTGCGGCAATAATCTCGTGCAGTAATTGGCGTCGTTCAGTCCCGCTGAGCGATTCTAAGCGGCGGATGCCAAGCGGGTCAATCTCCTGGCGGAGCAGGCGTAATTCATCGGGCGTAGGCGGCGGCGTCTCACACGCACCCGGCGCAATTTCGAGCTCAAAACCTGTGCGGGCCTGGATTTGGGAGATGGCGACCCCTGGGTGATAACTGGTAAGGCGCATACGTCCTTCTGCGAAATCGAACTGCCCCAGGTCCGAAACAAGATAGCACGGACCGGCGCCGCGCCGGCGCGCAGGATTGTGTCCCAGCCCGGACAAAAAGTCCAATTCTTCGACGAAAGTGACCCGCGAATGACGGGGGACATACAAATACATGTGCTCGACAAAGGTGGTTACATCCGGAATACCGCCGGAGCCGGGAAGCCGCATGCGCGGGCGGCGATAATCTTTGCCGAAGGCGATGTTGTTGAAATTTCCAAATTTGTCCACTTGAGCCGGGCGGAAGAATTCTTTTGGCTTCATCGTGGGTAAAATGTCGGTTGCCACAGCCACGAAACCGACGCTGATCAGCGACCGATCAAGCCAAAGGCTTTCTACCCGGGTTAAACCAAGCGGGGCGGGTTCGCGGCACAGGCTTTGCCCGATGGCCGAGGCAAAATAGAGATCGGGAGCATGCGTGTGGCGGGCCAGGAGATATCCCGCAGCGACTAAGGGGGTCGCCAGGCCTTGAACGACGACCTCACCCGCCGCGATCTGGCGCGCGATGCAGACAACCATCATCTCATCGATTGTAAAGGGCGCGCCGGTCATGGAAGACGTGTCTCGCTCGGCGAGCGGTGCGGTTTGGCGCGATTGCGGATTTGCAGCGCCAGGAGGGGATTGTCGGTGAACACACCATCCACACCCATCCGAAACAAGCGCTCTAGCTCTACCTTTTCATTTACTGTGTAAGTCAACACGCTCCGGCTGCCCCGGTGCATACGGGCGATCATCTGCGGGGTGACATCACGGTACTCCGGGTTTAAGGATTGGTAGCGCACCAGCAGCCGTCCAACCCATGAGCGCGCCAACCAGCCGCGCCCTCCCGGTAGGGCGAGCAGCGCCAGCGGGGCCTCTGGCAGCAGGCCTTGAACGCGTCGTAAGGCAATGGGATTAAAGGAAGAGAATATGACGTGACGGGTTAATTTCAGGCGTTTCACCAACGCGGCGGCTTTATTGGGGAGCTGGTCTGTAACCGACGTGTAATTGGTCAGCTCGATGTTTACCAAGGTAAGCTGGCCGATGGCTTTCAGGACTTCTTCCAGGGTTGGAATTGGCTCCCCGCGGAAGGCGACATCGAAATGGCTGCCGGCGTCAAGCTTGCGGATTTCGGCCAGAGTTAGATCTTTAACCCGACCCGTTCCCTCCGTGGTGCGATCCACCGTTTGGTCATGTATTACCACGATCTGGCCATCTGAGGTGAGTTTTGCATCCAACTCGACCGCATCTGTCCCCTGCCGCAAGGCCAGCTCGAAAGCAGCCAGGGTGTTCTCCGGGGCATGCGCGCTTGCCCCTCGGTGGGCGAATACAATCGGGCGGGGGAGTTCATTGAACATAGCTGCCACCATTCGGAGTGATTTGGGCGGATTTTGTCAATCACCCAGGATTATAGCATGCAATCGCCAGTATTCAATCCCGTGATGCTTTAGATTTTGCTCATTTGGCGGCTTGGGTTATAATCTGCGGCATGAAAATAAGCGTGATAATCCCTGCATACAATGAAATAAAAACGATTGAAGAAATCTTGCGCCGCGTCAGAGCGACACAAGTTGTGGATGAGATTGTCGTTATCGATGACGGCTCGATCGATGGGACGCGCGACTTGCTGCGCAGCCTGGATGGCGCCGGCGGCCTGCATGCGCTTTTCCATGAGCGTAACCAGGGCAAAGGCGCAGCAGTTACCACCGGCATCGCCGCAGCTACGGGGGACGTGCTCATCATCCAAGACGCCGACCTGGAATATGACCCGCGCGATTATCCTGCGTTGCTCAAGCCGATCCAGGAAGGCATCGCCGAGGTGGTCTATGGCTCCCGGTTCCTGGGCGGCCCGCGCCGGCCGACCATGTTCTGGCATATGGTGGCCAACAAAATGCTGACCCTGATGACCAACATCCTGTATAACAATATCTTGACCGATATGGAGACGGGCTATAAGGTATTTCGGCGCGAATCTCTACAAGGCATCGTCATCCACGCGCGCCGTTTCGATTTCGAGCCTGAATTTACAGCCAAAGTGCTCAAGCGGAAGATTCGCATTTATGAAGTGCCGATCAGCTTTAACCCGCGTGACTATGCTGAGGGAAAAAAGATCAAGCTCAAAGATGCCTTTGCTGCGGTGTGGACCTTGATCAAATATCGTTTTGTGGATTAGTCGTCACTGAAAGCGCTGGATTTTAAGTCGATCACGTTGAGCTGGA
>JAYRNN010000210.1:0-13256 GCA_041912175.1 Anaerolineales bacterium
TCGGCCAGCACCCGGCCGACCGCCATCTCATCGAGTGGGATCTCCTCGACCCCCAGCCTGGTCCATTTACCAATCGCTTCCAGGGCCTGCCGGAGAACAGCCTGTGCTTCTGTGAGTGGGATATCGTGTAAGTAGACTGACATTGTCATTTACAGTAAAAATACTTCGACGATCTCCCCTGCATTCAAACCGTTGGCAGAGGCTGGGACTCGCACCAGGCCGTCTGCACGCGCAAAGGTGAAGATCAGATTGCTCTTTCCGAAGATCGGCTCAGCGGAGAGTCCCTTATGTGCCGGGTTCTGAACTAACCGGACAGGCGCCCAGTCCTCTCGCCCTGTTTCCGAGGCCAGGTTCACCGTCAAGCTCGCCTGGACATAAGCTTTGGGCGCCGCTGTGATGGTTTTTTGATCTTTCGTTTGCATGCCGGATAATAATTCGATCACCGGCGTCACAAACAGCCGCGCCGCGACCAGCGCGCTGACCGGGTTCCCCGGCAGGCCGATGACCGGCTTACCGTCGCAAACCCCCAGGATGGTTGGCTTTCCCGGGCGGATATTCACGCCATGCACCAAGACGCCCGGTTTGCCTAAAGATCCGATTACCTGGGCAGTCAAGTCGCGCGCTCCGGCCGATGAACCCGCCGTAATCAATAACAGATCACAACCTGCCAATGCTTCTCTCGCAGCAAGGTGTTGCTCTTCTTCTCGGTCAGGAACGATCCCGCATCGTATCGCCACACCGCCGGCCCCCTCGACCAAGGCGCTTAATGAATAGGCGTTGATATCGCGCACTTGACCAGGGGTGGGCGTGGCGTCGGGGGGGATAATTTCGTTGCCGGTTGAAATAATTCCAACCCTCGGTTTTGCGGTCGCCGCCACTCGAGTAATCCCTAAAGCCATCAGGCCGCCGATCTCTACCGCTCGCAATCGTTGGCCAGCCTGTAGGACGACCTCGCCTGCCGCCACATCCTCGCCGGCCCGGATGACGTTTTCTCCGCTAGCAACTGCCTTTAACACCTCGATTTGGTCCCCATCGGGGCGACCGGTCGAGAGCATGGTCTGGCAATTTTCGAGCATCGCCACAGCATCTGCGCCCGGCGGCAGCATACCGCCGGTATGCATCAGGATGCATTCTCCCATCCCGACCGAAATCGTCGCCTTGTCCCCCATCTTCACTTCGCCTATTAATGAAAGGCAGGCTGGCAGCGACTCGCTGGCTCCAAAAGTGTTCTCAGCCCGCAAGGCATAACCATCCACAGTCGCCCGTGCAAAATCAGGCAGCGGTTGCGCTGCGCGTATATCCACTGCGCTGACGCGCCCCACAGCGGCTGCGGTGTCAATTTGGACGGACGAAATTTCGCCCCTACTCAAAGGGTCTGGCGGAATGTGATCGATCAGGATCTTCAGAGCTTCATCTGGGGGGATTAACGTTAAGAATTCAGGCATATCGTTTCAGCACTCAATAATGGAAAGATACAGGAATACGTCGTCACTAATGGGTCCAATACGCATAGGTCATAAAATAAGCCATGCACCCAAACGCGGCCAATGCATTAATGGCCAATGCGCTCCAATTTGGGTGAGCCCCCTGGCTAATTCGGCGTATCTGCCAGAGCAGCAATAGGCTTACCGGCAATGAGAGCAGACCTGCAACGACGACGAAGCGCGGTAGACCCCAAAAAGACGCCAACCCGATAAGAAAATAGGCGCTAATAATAAGCGTATTATGCAAGATGAGCGCATTTTTCCAGCCCATGCGCACCATTAAGGTACATTTGCCAGCTTTGATATCCGCCGCGTAGCCCGGCATCTCCAAAGCGATCAGGGCTGCCAGGCACAACACGGCCAAAGGGGAGGTTGTCATCGATACCAGACGATGTAAATCGCCTGTCTGCAGTACAAAAGCAAACGCTGGCGTCAGGAAACCCGCCAAAAACGCGGTGAGCAACTCCCCATATCCGGTATTTTCAAGTTTAAAAGGCGGCAAAGAGATAAATATCCCACCTGATACTGCGAGCAGCATCAATAAATTGCCGGTCGGGCCCGGGTGTATTTGGGCGATGATCAGCACGGTCAGAGACGCTACTCCCGCCAGCCCGGCATACGCCGCAAACAAGATCGCCCGTTTAGACAATGGTTCCGTTTCAGTGGTATTGAAGTATTCGCTCAATAGAAACGAAGACAATTGCAGGCAGATCAACCAGCCTTGCCCCAGGATATAAGCGCTCCAATCCGGACCAGATCCCAGGTAGCGCGCTATCCCGGTTCCCAGCGCGAAAAGCAAGATCCCCATGAGAAGATGTATCGGGCGAATGATGCGCATCACCATCTGAAATGATTTCATGAACCCGCCGCTTTCCGAATATCCCTCAGATGGATTTGGTTGTGCCGGTAAATGAGTTTAAGAATCTCCTTGACCGTTCCGATGCCAAAGTACGGGTGACGGCCACGTTTTTCAAGGTCTGCGAGTTCTAACTGCGCCGCCATCCGGCAGACCTCCAGGCGCAGTCTCTCGAATTGTGCTAACAATACATCCGCAGGCATTCCTTCTAGCTCATTGACTTTCCGTTCGTTGAATTCGTTGAGCTTGAAATCGGCTGGAGCGCCTGGCCCGCCATGGACGATATCTTCTACGACTTGTGCATTGGCAGCCTCTGAAACTACAAAATGAGCCAGGATCTCACGTACCTTCCATTGGGATCCTTCTGTGTAAATAACTCGCTCCCACTGTTCCTTGGGCAGACCACGAAAATAATCGATCGTTTTTTGGCCATCTTGAAATAATCTCTGGGAAAGATGATCGGGAGTATCGGTCATTTGACCTCAAAAATATCCAATTGGATCAGCGCCACGCACGGCAGGCAATTAATCGTGCGAACCGCCGTTAATTTTTAAAGAAATTGGAAATGAAGAACCACAGGTTGGCGGGCCGCTCTGCCAACCGGCGCACGTAATAGGGGTACCATTCAGTACCGTAAGGCACATAAATTCGCACCGGGTAGCCAGCAGCCGCCATTTGCTCTTGCAAATCTCGCCGGATTCCATTCAGCATTTGAAATTCCAAAGCGCCTTTCGGCAATCCCACTTGATCGGCATAAGCGCGCGCCGCTTCCAGGCGTAATGGGTCATGCGAAGCGATCGCCGTAATCGGAGGAACCCGCCCATCTTGGCTGAGTTCCTGTGCTCCGCAAGCGAGCGCGCCATCAATCAACATTTTGGCCAGCCGGTCATAATTCGCATCGACATCGCTTTTCTTCGGATAAGCGATATCAGCCGGTTCCTTATATGCGCCTTTACATAAACGCACGCGCCCCCCCATTTGGAGAATCTGGCGGATGTCCGCCTCGCTGCGATAGAGGTAAGCCTGAATGACGACGCCGCAATTGTTTAGTCCGTACTTTTCATGCATTTCTCGAAACAGGTTGAGCGTCACATCGACTAAGGATGAATCTTCCATATCGATCCGCACAAAGATGCCGAGTCGTCGGGCGTTGGTTAATATTTCAACTAAATTTTCTTTACAGAGATCTTGATCTACAGACAGCCCAATTTGCGTCAGCTTTACGGATACGTTCGAGCGCACCCCAGATTGCTGGATGTTATCTAATATCTCAACAATCGACTGGGCTGCTTTTTGGGCAACCTGCTGCGAATTCGTGTGCTCACCCAGGTGATCCAAGGTAGCATTGATACCTTTTTGATTTAGCGTTCTTATAGCCTGGATTCCATCTTCTAAACTTTCTCCAGCAACAAAACGTGACGCCGCGCGCCTGGCAAAAGACCATTTTTCCACCATATTGCGCGCCCAATCTGCTTTCGAGAGGTAAATCAATGAAGATCGAAGCATTTGCTCACCTCATTTTATAAAATATTTTGAGTCCATTTTAGCACAAATCAGCGCCTGAAATAATGGCACACTTCTTGCAACAGGTTATAATGAAGGCATATGATATTCCAGACCCAATCCACTTCCCTGCGTCCGCTAACCACTGCCCACCTGGCTCAAACCATGACGCTTCTAGAGCTGAATGGTGAAGAATTGCGCCAGAAAATTGAGGCCGAGCTGGCTACCAATCCCGCTTTGGAACACATCGATGAGCATCGCTGCCCGATCTGCAAAAGGTCATTAGCTGCACCGGGGGGGTGTCCTGTTTGTAACCGCCCCCAGATTCTCGATTCAGAACAACCCATCATTTTCGTCTCGCCATATACAGATTTTACCCAGTATGATTCCTCAACCGGATCTTACAGTATTGAGGATGAATACCCAAACGAAGAATTGAATCCGACCCCAGAGGATTTACCAGAATTTATCCTGCGCCAAATCGCCATGGAGCTCGCCCCCGAAGACCGCCTGGTTGCCGCCCACGTACTGACCAGCCTGGATGAGGATGGCCTGCTGCGCACTCCGATCATCGAAATTGCCCGCTACCACCATATCCCGCTCTCTCGAGTCGAAAATGTAATCCATATGATTCAGCGCGCCGAACCAGTCGGGGTGGGTTCTGCTTCGCCGAAAGAAGCTTTGCTGATCCAGTTAGAGGTGCTTTCTGAGACCGCTTACGTCCACCCACTCGCCTGCCGGGCAATCCAGGAAGGCATGGATTTGCTCAGCCGCAGAGCCTACAATGAGTTGGGACGCCAGCTCGGTATTTCCACAACCGAAGTGCAACGGTTGGCGACATTCATTAGCGAGAACCTGAATCCTTATCCTACTCGCGCACATTGGGGCGATATTCATCAGGGCGCCGAACCTCGCCACATGTATATGACGCCGGATATTATCATTTCTTGTCTAACCAAGACAGCCGATAGCCCTCTGGTGGTCGAAATCCTTGCCCCATATGCCGGCTCTTTGCGCGTCAATCCACTCTTCCGGGAAGCGTTGAATCAAGCGCCCCCCGAAAAAGCCGATTCGTGGCAGGCCCATCTCGACCAGGCCAGCTTGTTGGTCAAATGCATTCAACAACGCAACAACACCATGGTGCGATTGATGCAAAATATCGTCAATATCCAGCGTGATTTTATTTTATCGGGAGACGCCTTCCTGGCGCCGATAACGCGCGCTCAGCTTGCTCTAAAATTAGAAGTCCACGAATCAACCGTTTCACGCGCGGTTTCCGGGAAAGCGGTACAATTACCAAACAGACGGATCATTTTGTTAGATAAGTTTTTTGATCGTAGCCTTCAGGTCCGTACAGCTTTGCGCGAATTAATCGCCCAAGAATCTCGACCCTTGAGCGATACCGAAATCGCAAAGAAACTCGTTCTGATGGGCTATCCAGTGGCACGGCGCACGGTCGCAAAATACAGGTCGATGGAAGGTATTTTGCCGGCTCGCTTTCGCCAACCCTGGCAAGGCGGCGCGCAACCAGCCGCCCCATAAATTTTCCGAGGCCAAATAATGAGCGATGGAGCAAAATTTTCATTGGCCCAATTGACCCGGGCCAGGAAAACAGGGCCGGGCGAAATTGGCATCCTGTTAAATTTGCACCCGTCTGCGATCCTCATTGTCGAAATCCGTTCCCTCAAAATCATGCTCGCCAATCTTAAAGCCTGTGATCTCTCCGGTTATCAACCCAATGAGCTTGCCGGCTTGAACCTGAAGCTTCTTTTTCCTTCCTGGAACAATAACCTGCCTGGTATTCGCCCAAATCGTGACCTCACGCCTCCGGCAAGCAAATTGGACTTGCGCAGGAAGGACCAGTCCCTTTTGCCGGCAAGTATTCAAAACATGGCTTTCTCCTCGGATGGAGAAACTATCTATCTTGTGTTTGACCAATATATTGCTCGCGAGAACTACAGGACCAACCCCAAGGATCAATCCCTCCCGGAATGGAGCGAGCTCTTAGAAACGCTCCTGGCAACAGAAATCCAGACCGCCTTAGATCAGATACTTCCGGCGATGCAGTGTTTCACCGGGGCGGGCATCCTCGCAATCTATGCTGCCGATGTTAACGACTCATCAGTTCCCCAAGGACAGCCATCTGCAGCGAAACCACCCTTTACGAGCCAGCCCAGCTTTGTCTGTGTGGCGCATTATGGCGATCCGGCGATCCTACCTAATCGGTTATCCGCGCAGGATTTCACCTCCCTGAAATCGCCCCAACTCTGGCAGTCCGGCAAACGCCCTACAACAACCCTGCAACGTATCGCCCAAGCTAATAAACTATCTTTTATTGCCAGCATTCCTTTAGGTGCTCCGAAACAACCCTTTGGCCTCGTCGCGCTTGCAGACGAAAAAGAACCCGCCAGAGATGGGCTTCTGCAAGATGGGCAGTCATTCGCCGCGCTGATCAGCGCCGTTATCCAAAAAACGAATCTAACCCATCGTTATGCCCAGCTTCTAACCGACCTGGCCGGGTCTGATAATCTTCTCAATATCTTGCAGAAGAATATCATAGAAGGCAGCTTATTACTCTCACCTGAATTGCGTATCTTGGGAATTAATACCGCTGCCGAAAAAGTGCTGGGTTACAAAGACAGCGAAGTGCGCGGCCAACCGGTCGAAAGTGTCTTGATCGGAACAGATACCCTGATCACAAGTCTGAAAGAGATCCGCCAGATGGGGACTACGTTGGCAGATGGAGACTCCCTTAACCAGTCCGGCCAGCCTCAGAAATCTACGCTTGACGCGCGTTTGTATCGTCGTTCGGGAGAAGCCTTTCTCGCCCATATACATGCCTCGCCAGTCCTATCCGAGGGAAAGCTGACCAGCATCCTGGTTTTATTCCAGGATTTATCCGAGCAGGAGCGCATCCGCGAACAGACCTCTCAGCTCGAACAGCGCGCCATTTTGGGCGAGATTACCGCAGTTTTTGCACACGAAGTCCGCAACCCGATCAATAACCTGAGCACAGGTTTAGAGTTGCTCTCCTCGAACCTGGCGGCTGACGATCCAAACCAGGCGACCGTGGCCCGCATGCTGCAAGACTGCGACCGTTTAGCAGAGCTCATGAAATCCGTTTTATCGTATGCGCGCCCTACGGAATATACGATGTCGCGTATGCAATTAGAGCCATTTCTTCAAAACCTGATGGAAAGAATGCGCCCCCGCATGGAGCAGGTAAACGTGCGCGGCTCTCTGCAAATCGAGCCCGGCTGCCCACCTGTCATGGGCAGCCTGCGCGCTCTGGAGCAGGTGTTTGTCAACCTGATGACAAATGCGATTCAAGCCATGAGCGAGACTGGCGGTCAATTAATACTCAAGGTTCAGCTCGCTCAAGATATCGATCTCCCACCCGGCGTCGATCACACGCGCTTCGTAGAGGTGAGCGTGATCGATACCGGGCCTGGCATCCCCAGAGAAGTCCAGGAACGCATATTTCAGCCATTTTTTACCACCAATTATAGCGGTACGGGGTTGGGTCTGGCGATCACAAAACGGATCCTCACCGCCCACCGGGGTTATATCCGCCTGACCAGCTTCCCGGGCGGCGCCGTCTTCCGGGTGCTTCTACCGGCGTCTATCTAAATTCCCAGGATGAGGCTTTATGAGTGCAACGATCTTAATTGTAGATGATGAAGAAAATGCTCGCCTGAATATCGGGACGTTCTTAAGTGGTCGCGGTTATGAAATCATCAGTGTCGCGACCTTGGCAGAAGCCCGCGAGAATATTCGTCTTGGAAATGGCGACATCATTCTCTTAGATGTTCAACTCCCAGATGGTTACGGCCCGCTCCTGCTCGAAGAAACCGCCCAATTTCCCGTCCGCCCACCCATCATCTTAATTACCGGGTTCGGCGATGTTGAAATGGCCGTCGATGCGATGAAAAATGGCGCCCACGACTTTATCCAGAAGCCTGTCCGCCTGTCTCAGCTCGAAAAATCGATCCAGCGCGCCGAAGAAGTCGTCGCGATGCGCCGTGAGCTGAATCACCTGCGCCAGACCCGCCAACAGCAGATGGATTTCATCGTCGGGAAAACACCCAAAATGAAATCGTTGATTAATCACGCCCAGCGCGCCGCAGAAGCCTCGGTATCAGTGCTCATCACCGGTGAGACCGGTACCGGGAAAGAAGTTTTAGCCAACGCAATTCACAAGCTTGGGGCAAGGCACAACAAACCATTTATCGCCATCAACTGCGCCGCCATTCAAAGCACGGTTCTTGAATCCGAGTTATTTGGGTATGAAGCTGGCGCTTTTACCGGCGCCGACAAACGTAAGCACGGCCTGATGGAAGTCGCCGATGAAGGCATCCTTTTCCTTGACGAAATCTCATCCATGCCGGTCGATATGCAGGCCAAGCTCCTACGAGCCATCGAAGAACACGCTTTCCGCCGTGTAGGCGGCACCAACCTGATCCATGTGGATGTCCAAATCCTGGCCGCATCTAACCGGGGATTGAAGGCATTAATCGAGGAAGGCCGCTTTCGAGAAGACCTGTATTACCGCCTTAAAGTAGTCGACTTGCATATCCCACCTTTACGGGAACGGCGACAGGACATTCCGGACCTGGTAGGCTTGTTCATTCATAAGAACAATATGCGCATGGGCGTGAATATTACCGATGTGACTCCAAGAGCGATGCAAGCCCTGGTCGCCCACGACTGGCCTGGCAATATTCGTGAATTGCGCAACATTATCGAGCGCGCCATGCTTTTTTGCGACGAAGAAGCCATCGATCTCCCGCATCTACCCCCTGAGTTTGTAAATACATGAAATAAACAAAAGAAGCTGCATCTATTCGCATCCAGCCAGGTGGGAGCGTTTCTTAAACGGCCTCCCACCTGCTGCTTTTAATTCCCGGACTACCGGCTTGCCGCAGCTTGCCGTAGTAAGCCGGGCCAACAGGCCTGTATCTTGCAACATAATGGTTCGGAAACATTGATCAACGTTTGTCTCAAATCTACTGAATGGCAGAGTATTCCATATGACACCCTCTCTCCCCCAACCAAATTCCCGCCTTGGTATGCATTATTACCCGGATACATTGCATTACCGGGAACAAGATCTACAAACCTGGCTGCCCGAGTTGCAAGCGCTCGGAGCGAGGTGGCTAACCCTGATCGCGCCTCCACAGCGCGCCATCCCCGAATACTTTCTTCGCGGCTTGCTTGAAGCTGAGATCGAACCGCTCCTTCGCATCCCCCTCCAGCCAGGCAGCGCCGCCCCAACCGAAGAGCTCAATCTGCTCTTGAATAATTATGCCAGGTGGGGCGTTCATTACGTCACGCTTTTCGATCGCCCGAACGTTCGACGCGTTTGGCCGGCTCCCGCCTGGGCCCAAGCCGATTTGGTCGAACGTTTCTTGGATGACTTCATCCCAATCGCTGAGATCGCCTTATCAAACGATTTGACGCCTGTCTTTCCTCCCCTCGAACCAGGCGGCGATTATTGGGATACGGCCTTCCTCCAATCTGCCCTGCAATCCCTTAAGCGTCGCAGTCAGGCGAGGCTCTCCCAAAACATGGCCTTGGGCGCGTTTGCCTGGACATACGACCGGCCGCTCGATTGGGGGGCAGGCGGTCCAGAACGCTGGCCCAGCGCCCAGGCTTACTTTACCCCTGCAGATAGTCAGGACCAGATCGGGCTGCGCATTTTCGAATGGTATCAGGCCATCGCGCAAGCTGAGCTCGGTCATAGCTTGCCTATCCTGTTGGTTGGCTGCGGCAGTCGCCTGAGATCGGAGCGACCAGCCCAGTTGAACATCCAGGATGCTGCGGAGCTTCGTCGGCATGCAGAATGTAACCTGAGCATCGCGCAATTGTTCAATCCACAGCCCCTTGAAACTCCGAAGCAAGCCAAAGAAATCATCCACAATTCCCCCTCCCTGTTTGGCGAGGGCGAAGAACAACCGGACCAGGCTCTCGAGCAGGTCTTATGCGCGAATTTCTGGTTGTTGGCAGCCGCGCCGGATAGTCAGGAAGCTGCCAGCGCCTGGTATCGTTCCGATGGCAGTCTGCTTCCTGTCGTTAACGCTTTCAAACAAATCCATCAGAAGGAGAACACGAAACGAGATCCGAAAGCCATCGAGCCAGGCGGGTCCGATCGAGCAATGCCTGCCAATGGTCATCCAATCGACCATTATCTTCTTCTGCCGCTCTACATCTGGGGCGTCGCCGATTGGGACCTGGAGGCGATCCGCCCATTTGTTCACCAGTATCACCCCGCGATCGGGTTTTCTGTATATGAGGCTCGCCTGGCCAGCCGCGTCACCATTTTGGGCGAGGCCGCCAGCATCTCCAACGATACACTGACCATCCTGCGCGCCGCAGGCTGTCAAATAGATCGATGGAGCCAGGACGGCACGCTTCTTGCAATCTAATCCATGAGTGGCGTCAGCCTGAATTCCTCACCAATCTTCCAACGACCGTCATCGCCAAACCGTGGCTTGGAAAGGAAAATTATGCTTCCACCGATCAATATCCCCTCGATTTACCAGCCTCTTCCTGAGACGCCTGTTGAAAAGCTTTCTGCTTCCTATCGCCCGGTCCTAAAAGTGCTTGGCCTGGGCGGGGGCGGCTGTAATGCCGTCGAACGCATGATTGAGCTCGGCATCAGCGGCGTTGATTTCCTCGTCGCAAATACCGACAAGCAGGCGCTGGAAACATATTCAGCTCCCACCAAGATCCGCCTGGGCCCAAATATTACGCGCGGCCTCGGCGCCGGTGGTGATCCGCGCATGGGCCACCTCGCTGCCGAAGAAAGCTCGCGTGAGCTGGCCGCCGCGCTGACAGGCGCGGATATGGTCTTCCTCACCGCGGGTATGGGCGGGGGCACCGGTACCGGTTCGATCCCCGTCGCCGCCGAGATTTCCCGCCCGGTGGGGGCAGTGACAATCGCGATTGTCACCACCCCTTTTTCATTCGAAATGGGCAAGCGCCAGCGAAATGCATCCGAAGGCCTGGCTGCCCTGCGTGGAAAAACACACACGCTAATCGCCATCCCGAACGATCGCCTGTTATATGTCGCCCCACGTAATCTGCCCATGGAGACTGCTTTCCGCATGGCTGACGACGTGTTACGACAGGCGGTTCAGGGCATCACTGAGCTAATTACAGAGCCGGGCTTGATAAACGTCGATTTTGCCCATATCCGTCGCCTGATTCAAATGGGCGGAGGGGCATTAATGACCATCGGGCAGGGCAGTGGTGAAAACAAAACCAGCCAGGCGCTTGAACAAGCCTTGCACCACCCGCTGCTCGGCAGTGTGTCGCTGGAAAGCGCCCAGGGTATCATCGCCAACTTCACAGGTGGAAATCATCTTTCCCTGATCGAAGTGCAAGAAGCGCTCGAGCATCTGCAAACACAGACCGGCGGAGAAACCGAGATTGTGATGGGTGTGATTAACGATGACCGCATGGGAGATCGAGTTCAGATTATTTTGGTAATCACCGGTCTGGGCGCGCCAAGCCTGGAAGAGACTTTAACAAACCTGAAGAAACCCTCGCTCGAACCCGCCCTCACGATGTCGACGCCCAACCTGAACCCTGCGCAACAAAGAGCAACCACCCCTGCAGCGGTCCACGAGCCAGGCATTGCGGTTGGTTACAATCTTCACCAACAGCCGCTAGAACCTTCATTTGCTGCCCAGAGCTTAGATCTTCCTGCTTTCCTTCGCCGGCGGACCCACCCGACTGCGATCTCGGATTAAGCCGATCCCCCCGCCATCTTCTCTTTGGGTTGAATCTCGAAAAACGTCGCATATGGAAAAAACGACTCTCGCCAAAATAAACCAGGAAGTTTACCACCGCTTTCACGAATTTCGCGGCGTAAAACCACGCCTGCAAAAATCAGGGCAAAACACGCTCCTGATCTATCAGACCCAGGTAAATCTGGATGGTGATAAAACACTCACCCGAAGCGTGCGCGTTGTCGTGAACGAGCAAGATGAAATTATTAAAATCAGCACCTCCCGCTAATCGAATGCATCATTGGATACGATATGACTACACCCACCATTAATCATAAAGTCGAAATCTCTTTTTGGTTTTTTACGATCCATCTGGCTCAATTTTTTCGCCTGTTCCTTTGCAGCATGGCGGATCTACGCAGGCTTGTCCCCCACGGTCGGGCGGTACCTGGACGGATGGGCGTCGTAATGGCATGTATCTGTGGGGTTTCCTTAGGGGCCCTTGCAGGGTTCATAGTGGTCTTGATTGTAACCATATGAAGAATTACACGATATTTTCCCTGTTCAATATCTTTGTCGCCCTGGGTTTCCTCTTGGGCATCCTGCTTGGAAGCATCATTTTTGTCTACTAAGAAACGGAGGTTGCGTTGTCCAATCTTTCTCCACTTTCCTTTTTGATGATTACCGCAATTGCGTTATTCTTTTTGGGTATTGCCACCTTTTTAGCTGGCATTACCGTCCTGCTCTATCGAGTCTCCGGCAAACAGGTCCGCACCTTGGCAACCCAAACCACAAGCCTGGCGCAGAAAGGCGTAACAGAGGAAATTGCAGGGTTGGTTGGGAATGCTTCCGGCTTGCTGGATAGCCTCAACCAGCTCCTAAAAACCACCGCTGGCATCGGTGTCTTCTTGTGCATCCTGGGTCTGTTCATGGTTGGCGCTGCTTGCTGGTTGGCCGTACAGTTATACCCGGTCTGGCCATGAACACCAGCGCTTTCTTCAATGGATTGCGCCGACATTTTGAAGCGCAAGATTTCGATCCAGCCTCCCCCTTGGGTTGGGTTTTATCGGCGCTGCGTCAGGAGCCGGTCATTTGGGATGAATTTATTGGCGCCCTCGGGGATCGGGCGCTCTCTTCACTGAGCAATGATCCCCATGAGTGGACGCCGGCAGCCGTGGCTTTACTGGCCTTGGATTTCTCTCTCCCATTAAAAAATCTACAGGATCCAGACTGGGTAGCCCTGGAACCAGCCGATCACCTGCGCGCCGAGCAAGCCTACGAGACCTGGACAGAGCAGAATAAGAAATCGCTCAGCGGACAATGGACGGCTTCCAATGCAGGACTGGTCGCCTTGGCTTTGCGCGAACGGGTCGTATTTTATGGGAATTGGCATTATCTGGAAACCGTCTTCAACCAATATCTCCCATTCCCATCTGCCAGGCCGGTGGCGGCTTGCCTGATCGGAATGGCGCCGGATCCCGACAGGCTGTTGGCGGTTTTATTTCAGATAAATCCCGACTTAGGCGTGCATGCATTCCTGTGCCGCCCGGCTGCGGAAGAACAACAAGCTTCAGATTTTGCGGCGATATTGAACGGTTTGCCAGAAGAGCAAAAATTGCAGGCCATTCCGACCCTGGCGCGAATCCGGCCCGGCCTGGCCCAGCGGATACCTATCCCAGA